>JAPOOH010000491.1 GCA_026713505.1 Chloroflexota bacterium
CCCATCGCCACCGTCGCCGTGATGATGCAGACCTGGTCGCGCATCTGGGTGAACCGCCACCTCATCGACCGCAGCGTCGTCAAGTGGTTCTTCATCGGCGCGTTCCCGACGTCCATCGTCGGCGCGACGGCGTTCGCCGTCTTCCTGCTGCTCATCGTCGCCTTCCGGCATACGCGCCTTGGGCAGGGCGGGATGCGCCCGCGCGTTCACCGGCGTCGGCGCGGGGCAGGGCTTCCTCTCCGCGCTCTTCGGCGGCGCGGGGCCGTTCGGCGCGTCGTTCTTCCTCGCCTACGGACTGCGGCGCGGCGCGTTCGTCGGCACGACGGCCTCCGGCATGACCATAATCAACGTCGTCAAGATAGGCATCTGCGGGACCTTCGACCTGCTCGACTCGCAGGCCCTCATCCTCGCCCTCTCGCTCGGTCTCGTCATGGTCGCGGCGCGTACGTTGGCGGCGCCATCACCAACCGCGTCTCCGACAGGGCATTCGTCTACATCACGGTGGAGATCCGCGGCCCCGCGGTGGACGGGGGCCTCGCCATGCACGAGGGGGGACCGCCTACGGACAGCTCTCGCGTAAGCGCAGGTCGCAGACGGAGGTTGTCATGCCCATCGAGGAGATGTCCGACTACCGCGAGCTGCTGCGGCTCGTCACGGAGCCCGTCGACTGGCGGGGGTTCGACCGAGGGCTCGCGGCGGTGGCGCGCCATCGCCAAGCGGGCGATACGCGGCTACTTCTACGAGAAAGAGTCGGCAGGACCTGCTGTCTTTGGGGTGCGCCCCCTGCGGTCATCCGATTGTGACGGCGTGACCGAACAGTGCTCAGGGACTTGGGAGGCCGCCCTGCTGGGGCGGCCTCCCAAGGTTTCCGATGTATGCCTGTTTGCTTGTTGCCCGGCAACCAACACCGGCTGCCCGTGATCGGCCCGCAAGGACATGCAGGAACCTCCCCTGCAGGGCCGAGGTGGTCTTCAACTCATCTGGGCGACGGTCCTGCCGGATGAGGTTGAGGCCAGTGCCGCACACCGGGCATGCGCCCTTGATGATCGGCTTGCCGTTCCAGCCGAGTTCGTCCTCGATGGGCTTCACGAACACCGAGAACACGGGGCCGTACATCGGGACCTGGGCGATGGAGATGAAGAAGCTGGTGAAGACGATGGCCCAGCCGTAGGTAGGCGCGCGACGGCCACAGACGGGGCAACTGCTGTATGCGCGCGGGGCCGCTCTCCATGAGACCCTTACCATACACGCCTCTGCCAGGCGACGCGCAACAAGTTGCTCAACTGAAGAAAACTTGTGTACAGTAACCACAGAGGGGCTCACAAGGTGATACGCCTACTCAATCCCTGCCCCTCTCTAAAACGACACGACGAGGCGGGACACTACCCAAATGGTCTCCATACGCCCACAAGAACCTGCACTGCCGAAGGCGGCTATTGAATTTCTAGGGAGATCTTATACGTTTGTAAACGAAGAATGGCCACATGCAGACCGTGACGATTCGCTCGACCGCGGGTTCGAAAGTAAGTTTCGTGAAAGTTGCATCGTTAATCTTCACGGCTGGGAAATATCCCAAGCCAAGGAAATGGGACTTGGGGCCCAGCTCGCTACGTCGTCTGGGGTTTCACACGAGATTGACATTGTTGCCACACACACGGAGGCATCTGCTATCGCTGAATTAAAGAATCGAATAGTGCCTCCCTCCAAGAACGATGCTATCAACTTCTATGCAAAACTTCTGGACTACATCTCGTGTAATCCAAGCCTGTTGCTTAAGGACGTATGTCCCGTTTTTATATCTACGTTCCAGTTTGAAGAGCATGGGCTAATCGCTTGCTTAGGCCTTGGAATTCACCCGTTATGTCCCGGACTAAGGCCAATTCCGATCCTAGTACACGATGCCCACATAATCAAGGGAGAACTGCACAGAGGTGTAGAGGTTCCAGTGGGTGTGCATGAGGATTTCGCTGAATTCTGCACAGGCCTCAATAACATCTGTCTTCGGCTACAAGACACTTGGTTTAGTAGCAGGTTTGGATATGTATCTGAAGACACTATTGTAATGAAAGCGTCCAACAACTATGATGCTACAACAAACTACCATCTTCTTCGTAGACTAAATCAAGAGTGCAGCAACCTGATATCCGCAATAAAGAAGGCCAAGCAATGAACATAACAAGCTACAACGTCACCGATGTCGGGTATCATTATATCGGCCTCAGAGTATTGGGAGGGCTCCCTGCTAACGCAAAACGGGATGACCAAACAGGCACGATTGCCCGAAGTGTCCGCAAATACGCATATGACAAATCTCTCCGGCTCATGCTACCAGAGCCGCGTGGCACTTTTGACACGGTAGGAGAGAAGGTCTGTCAAGAACTGGTCCATTTGCACTTGGCGAAAGCACATCGGGGAGAGCCCTACAATCTGACCGAAGAAGGCAACAACGTCCTCAGCCTCCTCAACAACCAAGACTACAGGGAGTTGCGGCAGGTTATGGCCATTGCCCATTTGCGCACTTATGATAACCTGCGCGCCGTAATGGACAAATACCTCACCGTGAAGGATGTCTGGCAGCCGATTGTAGAGACTGAAAAAATTAGCCAAGCAGACTATATTGCAAGATTACTTGAGCCGACCTTCGGTGCTGATGCCTCCGAACACGCAAAGACAGTACGCCTAATCGCAGAAGGTTTGAGCCCGAAGCGACTGGAAGACAAACTGAGGAAACACGTCTTGCAAACGATTGCGCCTGAGAACAGCATTAGTGTGAGCATGTACAGGTCAATGGCTGACCGGTTGGTAAGCTTGCGGCTGCTGAACCTGATGAGAGATAGTAGAGGTGGTTGTGAATTCGATAAAAGCTATACTCCGTGTGTCAAAGACAATCCGCCTTATGACTGGTACTCGCCTCTGGAATTTGATACAGGTGGCAACCACTCATACGTCATCTATTTCTGCGAACCAAATATGGCTGACGAGGCCACTCAATCAAAACTCCTCGGTGCAATCATCAATTCCTTTGAAATTTTGACTTCAGCAGCCGGCTACTATACCATCCCAGAAGTCAGGGATACGGTCTGTGCCAGTCTCAGAATCCCTGAAGGAGCGTTTGATGAAGGGCTCAATCGGCTACTTGATTTTGTACCTTGCCCTTTCACCGTCGGCCTGCAATATGAACACATCACCGCACGGCGGAAACCTTTGGTACGAGAGCGCGGCGCAGCTCCAATAAACCTCATCAGGAGATCATGATGGTGCAGTTACCTCGAAGACCGACCTCAGCCACACCTTCCCCCTACCACGCCCTTGGTCTCAAAGATCTGCCCTTCCCAACCACAGCGATCTCTGACCCTTACAACTCCGACCCTAGGAGAAACGGAACAATCTATGCTATAGAATCTATACGAACCAGCATTGACAAATTCGAGCGTCTGCTCATACGTCCCAATGACTTCCAAAACCGAGCACGCCTCGCCTATCTTTGGTCGAGGGGCGACCAGGAATCTGGGAGAGGCATAGGGAAGACAGCCCTGCTCCGATACTTCAGGCAGCGTATTAATCACGACTGGGGGCAAACTGAATACAAAGGGGCATTCTCTGCGGTCGTGGTTTATGTTTCTTTCTCCACCCAGGTAGACCGGCGTTGGATTGAGCAGTTAGCCTTATCAGCATTGGTCGACATCTGCAAGAACGGAGTATTGGAATCCTCCAGAGCGGCTTTACGTTTGGAACAGCTAACGCCACAGCAGGCCCAAGACATTATCACTGAATCTGATGGGACAGAGTCGCCTGCAAATCTCCTAGATGACTCCTTACTCGCTGACAGAGGCGTTGACGTGGCCTCAATTGACAATGCTGTGTATGAGTTCCTGGTGCAAGAAGGAGTCAAACCTGCTTCTGCCCTAGCACTCAGCCAAGGCAATTTCGAAGACCACCTCAAGTCATACCGGAGGGATTATGCGTTGGTACCCTTTTACATCCCACGAGACACTAAGATATTGGATTACGCACGTGACCTTCTCTTCAATGACATTGTTCTCTACCTTCGCGCAGCCGGCTTCGCTGGAGGATATCTATTCATAGACGACATTGAGAATCTCGTCGACCAGATGCCACGTAGATATCGAATCGAATTCGCCAAAGAATTTGCAATTTGCACTATGAGGCCCGGTTACGCAAGCGGCACACACAATTTCTTTTCATGCGTGCTGACGACCCACCTGCAAGCTTCTGTAGCGTTAGCAGCGGCTTGGGGTGAAGCAGGGTTGACAGGAATCGCACGGCTGGACCCGAACGACCCTAACTCGGTTGAGTTGCCTTTACCGAGCGTGGATCAAGCTAAGGGAATCATAGTGGCCCACCTTGATCACTATAGAATGAATTCAGCTGAAAACGGCTCTATCAGCCCCTTTACCGAAGATGGAATATCTGCACTACTCAATAACCGACAGCACCCTCGTATCTTGCTGAGCACGGCAGCCCTAGTTGTGAGCAATGCTGCCCAAGAAGGGATTACTTCCATAGATGCTACCGCTGTGAATAAGACGATTGAATCTGGCGCTGTTCAATCATCTCCAGATTATACAGAAGGGATTGAAGGAGCGTTCTAGGCCTTGCGGTCTGTCCGGCACATCCCGCCCCTCTACGACCTCCGGACGTGCCCCAGCAGCGCCAGCGCAGCCAGCGGTATCGTCACGACCCCGATGATCGCGATGCCCACGAGCGCAACGGGATGTCCTCCGGCACCCACCCATCGCTGATGAGCGAGCGCATCCCGCGCAGCAGCGCGCCATACGCGGCTACTTCTACGAGAAGGAGCCAGCATGATTCTACGCATTCCTCGTCATCCCCCGCCGGAACGGCGAGACCAAGGAACGGTCCCCTTCGCGAGATAGGACACGCGAACTGGACACCACTCTCTGAACTGGTGTTGGCTCCTGCGCGCTGTACCGAGCTTCGCAGTGATGGGGGGAGGGTGCCAGTAATGTACATTCTGGGTTCGTCGTTCTCGGGCTAGGCGTACTGGAACAGTGCCATCTTGACGTCACGGAGGGACCACCCACCACCGACTCACTTGACGGCTGCAGCTGCGGCGTCACCCTTACCTCCCTCAGCCCGAACTCCCTGCCCGTACTCCGGTTCGTATCCCAACGAGCGATAGCCTGCAAGGCGCCGTTGGAACATCCGGGCCAGCACGGACACGCGGCTGTCGACGTAGTCGTATATGCGCACGTCCGCCTTGCCGGGGTGAGAGCGATGCAGCCGCCCGGTGTACTGCACGAGGGTTCCTCTCCATGAGATGGGCATCGTGAGGAAGAGCGTATCCAGTCGCGGGTCGTCGAACCCCTCGCCGATGTACCGGCCAGTCGCGAGCAGGAGACGCTCCTCGTCGGCTGGTATGGCGTCGAGCTCGGCGAGCAGCTCCCTGCGTCGCTTCGCGGTTGCTCCTCCCCTCAGCACGATCAGGTGCTTCGTATGCCCCCGTAGACGTTCGGCGAGGCGGTCCAGGTGGTCTCTCCGCTCGGTGAGCACGATCGGTGAGCGTCCGGCTTCGAGCGCACCGACGATGTCGGAGAGGATGAGCGCATTGCGTGGTGCATCGTCCGCAATCGCCCGATAGATGTCCTGAATAGGACGCTGACCACCTGGGTCGGCAAGCTCGAAGGCTGTCTCGCGGATGATCAGCCGGTGTGCGAATGCACGCGCGGTCGGCGTTGCATTTCGATCCACGGCATGTCGGATGGGCCCCAGTTGCATCTCGATTATCGGATGCTGCCCGTCACGGCGCTTCGGCGTCGCCGTCAACCCGGTCACGTAGCGAGCGTGCACCTCGGAGAGAACCCGCTCGAAGGAGACTGCTGGGAGGTGGTGGCACTCATCCACGACGACGTGGCCGTATCGGGCTACGAGGTCGACGACCTCGTCATTGCGCACGAGGCTCTGGATCATGGCAACGTCGATAAGGCCGGTGACGCGATGCGCTCCACCGCCTATGCGCCCGATCGACTTGGGGTCGATATCGAGGAACGTCGCCAGCTGCGCTATCCACTGGTCCAGCAGCGGTTGACGATGGACGAGGACGAGGGTGCTCCGCGCCCGTTGCGCGATGAGCTGGATGACTGCGACCGTCTTACCCACGCCCGGCGGGGCAACGAGCACCCCGATGTCGTGGTGCAAGAGAGCGCGCACGGCGGCCTCCTGCAAATCGGTGAGCGTGCCCCTGAACTGGCAGTCGATGCTGTCGCCTTGCTCCCGCTGGTCATCGATCTCAAGGGTCGCGCCCAGGGACCACAGGAGCGAAACAGCTCCGTCGGTGCATCCCCGGGGGAGCGCGATGTGCTGAGGGAACTCCTCAGCGCAGATGATGACGCGTGGCGTCAACGCTGTGGAGAACCGCATGCGCTGCTTCTTGTAGAACTCCGGGTTCTGGAAGGCGGCGAGGCGCTTGAGCGCGTTGAGTGCGGGCGACGGCAGTTCCTTCTTGCTGATGAAGAGTCTCTGGGCAAGAGTGGCGTGTACAACCGGAGGGAGTGCCTCATCGATCCTTGGAATCAGAGGGCGCTGTCTTCGGGAAGGCGTCAGCTGCCAGGGCATCACCTCGCCCGTTTCGTCCTCGCTCGTTCCCACGCCAAGCACCTGGCCGCGCTTGAGCGCATCCGATGCAATCCTCTCCACCGTGGCGGCAGGGACTCGCTGCATCCCGGCCAGGTAGTCCCACTGGTCGGGAACAGTGCGGAAGTCATCGTCGACGAACACCGTGTTGCCCTCTGTTCGGGGTTCCCGTTGGAGAGGCAGGGCGATGAGGTTGCCGAAGCCGCCGCGAGGCATGGTGTCCTGGTTCGGAAACAGGCGGTCGTAGGAGGACATGTCAAGGCTGTGACGCCGAGACATGGCCTGCGTGATCAGGAAACAGCCCATCTGCCGTGCCGTCGCAGCGGGCACGGGCTCTTCGAAGAAGAGCCACGCGTGAGCGCCATGGCCTGAGCGGGACCGTTCGACCGCAACCGGCAACCCCGCAGCCCTGCATGCTTCACGGAACGCGGCGACATCCTCTATCCAATTGCCCTTATCGAAGTCCGCCGCGAGGAGCCAGCACTTCTCGTTGGGAAGCAGAGGGTAGATGCCCACCACATGGCGACCTTGGAGATGCTCCTGGATGATGCGGTCAGAGACCGGCAGGAATGCCTGATTCGGACACTCGCCGCAGCGGATGCGCGGCTTCTCGCAGATGCCCCTCACCCACTCGTTCCTGCAGGCCGGCGCGTAACCAGAGCGGCCGGTCCTCGAGTTGGTCCAGAGTCTTGCGAATACGTCGGGACGGCCACGGAAGAGGGAGTGGAACAGTTGCACCTTCTCGGTCGCCGTCACCGGCGCCGGGCCGGAGGGTCCGGATGCTTCGGGCCGTAGATCAGGAGTGACCTGATCAACTACTTTGAGTTCAGCTTCGAGGAGTCGAATCTCATGCTCAACGGCATCCCGTTGGCGGGTGATGTCCTGAAGCGCCTCGGCCTTCCGGGCGATGGCGTCTCGCAGAACCTTCGCTTTCCCGGTCGAAGGTGAGTCAGACATCTCTGCCTACCCTTGGGCTATTCGTTCTACTCCGCCCGCCCCACTTCGGGGAGGGTTGTCTGGATGCAAAGTGGTGAACCCTCCCCTAACCCCGCTGTTGGGGATTATAGCCTGCGGCCTCGTGTCCGTTACCCGGCTCACCCGATTCACCCCCCTGTTGTCTGTCAGGCCCCAAAGAGCGTACGAATGTTCGAAAACGACAGGGTGCGCCTCCGTTCCCGTACCATACTCGTGGTAGTGTATGGGCACGGAATCACTCCAAGGAGAAGTCCGTGTCTCTCTCTCCTGAAAGCCTTGCTGAACTCGTTCAGCACCTCGCATCGCGCCCTGGCCACGAGGCCGTGCGCGTCGATGTGTCCCGGCTGCTGGTGGACGGACTCGGCGCGCGGCCCGGCGACGTGCTCTTCGAGCAGCAGGTCAGGGAAGTGCACGGCCGCGTCGACGCACTGGTCGGCAGGACGGTCTTTGAGTTCAAGAGCAACCTCCGCAGGGAGCGCGCCGACGCCGAAGAGCAGCTGACGCGCTACCTGACCGAGCGGGAAGCCGCGACCCGTGAGCGATACACCGGCGTCGCAACAGACGGTGCCGTCTTCATCGCCTTTGCCCTACAGGACGGACAACTGGTCCCGCTGCAGGAGTTCCGCACAGAAACGGAATCGCCGCAAGGCCTGCTGCTCAGGCTCTCCTCGGTGGTGGTCGCGGCTGATGAGATGCCACCGGAGCCGGAGACCATCCGAGCACAGTTGGGCAGGGGCAGCATTGCTTGGTTGCGTGTGCGAAACGAGATGCGCCGCATGTACGCGGAGGTCGGTGGGGACCCTGAAGTACGCACCAAGCGCGCCCTCTGGAGCCAGCTGCTCGCACGGGTCTACGGCTCTCCCGTGGACGATGACGACCTCTTCTTCCAGCACACGTACCTCACGGCCATCGCCAAGACGATGGCCGCTCACGTCATCGGCGCCGGCAATCCAACCCCAGCGGACCTGCTCTCCGGGCGACTGTTCGAGCAGGCCAACCTCTACGGCGTGGCGGAATCCGACTTCTTCGACTGGGTGCTGCGGGCGAACGGTGGTGGCGACCTAGTGGCACGCATTGCGCTGCAGGTGGGTGTCTTCCGGCTGGCGGACGTTCGGACGGACGTGCTAAAAGGACTGTACGAGTCGCTGATCGACCCTGAGCAGCGCCACGTGCTGGGCGAGTACTACACCCCGGACTGGCTCGCCGAACGCGTCTGCGCGACAGCGGTGCGCGATCCGTTGAACGAGCGGGTGGTGGACCCGGCTTGCGGCTCCGGCACGTTCCTCTTCCACGCCGTGCGTCGGCTGCTTACGGCGGCGGATGCGGGGGGTATGAGCAACGAGGACGCACTTACCCGCTGCTGCGACCGTGTACTTGGCATCGACGTGCACCCCGTCGCCGTCCAGATCGCGCGCGTGACCTACCTGCTGGCGCTGGGCGAGCGGCTCAACGAGGAGCGCGGCACAGTCACGCTCCCCGTTTACCTCGGCGACTCCTTGCAATGGAACACGGAGCCGTTCCTCGCGGACCGGGACGTGCTGATAGAGGCGCCCCCCGACGAGGGGACCGGCGCAGGTGCCGCGACGCTTCACTTTCCCGCGACGGTGGCCCGCGACCCTGCGTTGTTCGACCGCGTGATCAACAGGATGCTGGAGATGAGCGCGGGCTCGCCCGCGCAGCCTTCGCTCGGCCTGGGCGCATGGCTGCAGCAGGAGGGGATATCTGACGAACCGACGCGGAACGTGCTGTCCGAGACGTACGAGCAGCTGGTCACGCTGCGCGGTCAGGGCCGCAACCACATCTGGGGGTTCGCGGCACGCAACCTCGTCCGCCCCGTCTGGCTCGCGCAACAGGAGCAGCGGCCTGATGTGCTCGTCGGCAATCCACCGTGGCTCTCCTACCGGTACATGGACGGGGAGATGCAGGCACGTTTCCGTTCTGAGTGCCAGGAATTGGGCATATGGGCGGGCGGACGCGTGGCGACGCAGCAGGACCTCTCGGCGTACTTCTACGTGCGGTGCGCCGAACTGTATCTGCGCTCCGGCGGGCGCGCCGCATTCGTGATGCCGTATGCCGCGATGAGCCGCCAAGCATTCGAGGGATTCCGTGGCGGCGCGTATCCACGCCCCATCAACGGAGCGCGCAGGAACGGCGGGCGGCGGAGAGGGAACGGACGCGATGCGCAGAGCACGCTGACGACGCTCAGATTCACGGAGGCGTGGATGCTGCCGGACGCGGTGCAGCCGCTCTTCCCGGTGCCTTCCTGCGTGCTGTTCGCCGAGCGGAGCGGGGTGCCGACCGGCACGCAGGGGGCAACTGTCTCCGAGGCATCAGGTTCCTTGCCAAGGCGGGATGCCTCTACCTCCGAAGCAGATGCGGCGTTGGTGTGGCAGCCGACCCGATGGCCCGCTTCGCTGGAAAAAACGGTGGACGTTTCGCCCTACCATCACGAGTTCCGGAACGGGGCGACGATCTTCCCGAGGCTGCTGTGTGTGGTGGAACGCGCTCCATCAGGCGCATTCGGAGTCGGGGCCAACGCTCCTGTGGTGAGGAGCCGCCGCACAAGCCAGGAAAACCAGCCATGGAAGGACCTTCCCACCCTGCAGGACAACGTGGAGAGGCAGTTCCTGAGGCCGTTGTATCTGGGTGAATCGATCGCGCCGTTCCGCACGCTTGACCCGGTGGAGGCCGTGATTCCCTGGCATGAAGCGCACGGGCTGATGGACGCTGCTGCTGCTGAGGTCAACGGCTTCCTCTACCTAGGCCGGTGGATGCGTCGTGCCGAGGCGTTATGGGAGGAGCACAAGCGCAGCAACATGACCCTCATCGAGAACTGGGACTACTTCGGCAAACTCACCGCTCAGCTTCCAACAGCAGACCTGCGCGTTGCTTATGCAGCCTCTGGCACGCTGCCTGCTGCTGCGGTCGTCTCCGATTCAAGCGCGGTCATGGAGCACGCATTGTACTGGACGGAAGTATCTGGGTTGGACGAAGCCCGATACCTCACTGCTGTGCTCAACAGTGAAACCACGCGTCAACGGGCCGAACACTTACAGGCACGCGGGCAGTGGGGCGCACGTCACTTCGACCGCTACATCCTCACGCTCCCCATCCCGCGGTTCGACGCGCAGGACGCGCTGCATTTGGGGCTCACAGCCGAGGCCGCACGTGCAGAGCAGATCGCGGGAGATATCGATCTGCGTGGTAGGATACGTTTCGTTCAGGCACGCCGCGCTATTCGTGCCGCGTTAGCGGCGGACGGCGTCGCGGGCAGGATTGACGACATGGTGGCGCGTCTGTTGGGGTGAGATAGGCGAAGATGGAGCAGTCGGCGAACTGCACTACCCTCAATGAGGTGGTGCGAAACTTACTCAAGACGCACTTCGGGTTCGACTCGTTCCTACCGATGCAGGACGAGATTATCGCGCACGTGCTTGCTGGCGAAGACGCCGTCGTACTCATGCCCACGGGCGGAGGTAAGTCGCTCTGCTATCAACTACCCGCCCTTGTGATGAACGGTGTGACACTAGTGGTCTCGCCTCTGATTGCACTCATGAAGGATCAGGTGGACGGCCTGAAGGCGAGCGGCGTTCCGGCGGAATCCCTGAACGGTACTCTGTCCCCTTCGGATGCCTCACGCGTACGGCGCGAAGCGCTGGAGGGCAAGCTCAAAGTGCTCTATATCGCCCCCGAAAGACTGACAACTCCCGGCTTCGATAAGTTCTTACGGGCGTTGAATGTCAGTCTGCTGGCGATCGATGAGGCCCACTGCATATCCGAGTGGGGCCACGACTTCCGCCCCGATTATCGTAACCTAAAGAATCTGCGACAGGGCAGACCTGACGTTCCGATGCTTGCGCTCACCGCGACCGCAACACCCAGAGTCCGTGATGACATCATCAGGCAGTTGGAACTCAAGCAGCCCCGCACCTTCATTGCCAGCTTCAATCGACCGAATCTCGTCTATAGGGTGGAGCCCAAAGACAGAGCCTTCGATCGCCTCCTCAATCTGCTCCGCAATCACCGTGGTGAGTCCGCGATCATCTATTGCTTCTCCAGGAAGGAGACCGAACGAGTCGCCAGCGACCTGCGGGCCAACGGAATCAACGCCCTCCCATACCATGCAGGACTGGATGACCGCGTGCGCGAGGAGACCCAGGAGCGGTTCATCAGGGACGACGTGGATGTGATCGCAGCTACCATCGCCTTCGGTATGGGTATCGACAAGCCTGACGTTCGCCTAGTCGTTCACTACTCACTCCCCAAGACCCTGGAAGGGTACTATCAGGAGACGGGGCGCGCAGGGCGCGATGGCCTGCCAAGTGAGTGCGTCCTGTTCTATTCCTACCGCGACAAGCGCAACCACGAATTCTTTATCGATCAGATCGAAGAACCCGCTGAGCGAGAAACGGCGAGAGCGAAGCTTCGCCAGGTCATCGAATTCTGCCAGGGTGCCGACTGTAGACGGCGCTCGGTGCTTCGATACTTCGGCGAACAGTGGAGAGAAGGGAACTGTGGGGCATGCGATGTATGCCTGGCACGAGAGGATGAACAAGAGGACGCGACCATCATTGCTCAGAAGATACTATCCGCCTTTGTCCGCACAGGGGAGTGCTTCGGAACCATGTACGTGATTGACGTTCTGCGAGGTTCCCGGTCCAGAAAGATCCTTGAACGGCATCACGACACCCTGCCCGTCCACGGAGTCGCTCACGATCATTCGGTCGGCGAGCTCAGACATTATGTGACGCAACTAGCCTCGCGTGGTCTGCTGGCAAATGCCTCCGTCGACTTCCCCGTCTACCAGCTCACGAGTGCAGGGCGAGAATTCTTGCGGAACCGCGAGTCCATTGCATTGGCGAAGCCCAAGGCAATAAGACCCAACCGCGGTGGTGCGGCGATGGATGAGATGGAACACGATTCATCTCTGTTTCAGAAGCTGCGTGAGTTGCGCAAGAGCATCGCCGACACACAGAATGTGCCCCCTTACGTCGTCTTCGGGGATAGTACGCTTCGCCAGATGGCTCGCTACTACCCCCAGAGCCGTGACAGTCTGTCCCGCATTTCCGGTATGGGAGAATTCAAACTCGGAGAATACGGCGAGGACTTCCTACGGCTCATCCTGGATTATGCGACCGAGCACCACCTTGCAGAGCGTCCGATTCCGCAGACAGCCCGGCAGGAACGCCGTAACTCCCGAGCCCCGTCTGATGCCTACGTCCAGACCGGAAATCTGCTTCAGCAGGGTCTGCCTATCGAGGCCGTGGCCGAACGCCTTGGCCTTGTCAGGGCCACCGTGATTGGCCACATCGAGCGCCTTATAGAGGCAGGGGAAGACCTGGACATCTCGGCATGGCTCCCACCCTCAGTGCGCCTTCAAAGCATCGAAACTGCCTTCCGTGCGACCGGTTCAATGCTGCTGAGGCCTGTGCGTGCGCGCCTCGGTGACGACTATTCCTACGAGGAGATCCGCTTAGCCCGGCTCTGCCTCTTGCAGGCAGAACAAAGGCAAGCCCGCGATGGCAGTAGCCTCCTCGTCTCCCAAGAAGGAGATGGCACTAGGAGTCTGTCCGAGAAACAGGTTCGTGGGAGTGGAGAGAGGTCTATGATGGGGCGAACTCTCGAGGGGTGAGTGCGTGATGAATAAGACGTTCCGACCCTACGAACCTGACCAGCCGCTACTGATGCCAGCATCGATACAGGACTGGCTCCCCGAGGACCACTTGGCGTACTTCATCTCCGATCTCGTCGACCGCCTGGACCTGTCGGAGCTCATCGAGCGCTATGAGCGTGAGCCTCGTGGGGGGCCTCCCTCCCATCCGGTGATGATGGTGAAGGTGCTGCTCTACGGCTACTGCTGCGGAGTGACGTCGTCCCGGAAGCTGGAGAACCGGCTGCTGGAGGACGTGGCGTTCCG
>JAPOOH010000637.1 GCA_026713505.1 Chloroflexota bacterium
CACCGCTTAAGGTATGGGTTGATGGTGTAGGTCGTATTAAGGTGAAGGAAAGACTTTCCGACAATTCAATACGTGTCGCGGATATAAATATGCAGTCTATTTATGATGCTGAATTTCGCACTCCGCAAGAATATCTTTCAGATTTATCTGTATCTGCAGGACAACACAATGGCAGCGAACACGGCGAATACAATGGCGTATTATTAGTAAAGTTGTCATATTTTGCCGAAATTGAAGATGATATTCGCAATCGTGTTAGAGTTTCCGATTATACCAATCCTACTTTTATCTATACCGCTGACGGTGAGACTGAAACGGTAGAACCCGTAACGTATACGCCTACTTGGTTGCCTCAACCCCCGCCAATAGATGAATTAAAAGCGAAGTTAATGAAGTCTGTCTGTAATACCGCGCAGTTTCTAAACGAAGCGAATGTGCATGAGCGTGCGCACAGAAAAGTGAAAGTATCTGACTTATGCCTTGATATTCAGAACCCAGACTTAATCAAAGACTCCGCAGAACGTGCGGTAGTGCAAGGCGTGATCGACGAAGTTGATAATGCTATTAATCACTTTAGGTCTTGGGTAGGCGCGGCGTGGAAACACATTGACGATTTGGACGCAGCGGCTACGGATGCAATACGCCTAAAAGCAGTAGAGTTTGCTATTATTTTAAACGAAGAACTTGGACATGTTGACCACGTTGGCAGATTCCAAGACAGGCATTCTACATCGGCTTGGAAAAGACTACTTGCTACTCGTCAACTCTATCGGACACGTGCCGCTATGGTAAGTGGCAAGTTAGAGATAAAGCCAGGCGATGCTTTTGGTGGGATTTATACAAAGGCGGATTGGGAACGGTTACTCTTGCATTACTATAACGAAGCACGGGAACATTGCCACGATCTTCCGCCTGAAGACCCATATGCTTAAGAAGATTGATTACATAGGAGACCTCCATGCAAGATGATAAAGTTCTAGAAGGGATTCAATCTGATTATCGTGAATTAGCAAAATCCATGACTCAACTAACAGCTGCCGTAGCAGGTATGGGGGCGCAATTGAAAAAGTTAGACGACATAGATGCTTCCATAAAAGAACTTACAGAACAGGATAAACTTCTGCATACCCGTGTCTCCGAGAAAACTGATGAGATAAATGAACTATCGCAACGGGTCACTAAAGTGGAAACTAAACTGTCAAACAATCGATTGTGGATTGTAAGTATTGCTGCAGTGATTGGAGCCATAGGTGCCGTGGGTGCATTTTTGTTAATGTTTCGTTAATACTACATTGTATAGAGACATATACAGAGTGCTGCGACAATAGTGTAGATTCAACAGTTTGGGTCTATTTAGTAGTCATACACCGCAACTCTCGACAATCGTGTTTTCGTAGGTTTGACCAAAGAAGGAGACAATTATGTCATTATCATTATCCCTTGATATCATCGACGCATTTCGCAGTATATCACACACCATAGCGTCTGTCTTAAGCGAAGTAAGAATATCTTCCAACGCCTTTTCGTCTTCTAAAAGACTACTAATGCCCAAGTATACAATGACGGATGACGAACTTATCTGTCACTTTGATGAACAGGAAGTAGCATTCAGCAATGTTATCCCGTCAAAAATACTTGCTATACAAGTTGATCCTCCTATTATATTGAGGGAAGATGTGCAGGATATTGCCTTAAAGACTTGGAATAACGGTGGTAGCACTCCACTTTTTTATGATGAAGAAGTGTTAGAAGAAGATACTACTACCGAAAGTCTCAATATTGCGGCAGAAATATCTACTGCTATTAGATCTAAAATAGGTGGTAGTGCTGCAGGATTTAGTGCAGAAGTAGAAGCTCAAGTATCTGCCAAACTTGGCATCACTCATAATACCCAAACTCAAGTTCATCACTCTAATAAAGAGACTATCAAAGTAGAAGTGCCGGCATTTAAAAGCGTATCATTGACGCAGAAACATAGTGAGACTGATTTTAAGCAACGGGTCATTACTACCTGTCAGATAGATGCGAATGTTCGTTTGTTCAACAACGGTTTGGAAAAGTGGACGAAGAAACTTGACAGTCTACGACAACTTGAGTTATACTTTAAGGGTGGCGGAGGAGGATCTGGGGATAATGTGCAAGCTTTGGATGACTGGATGTCGCAGCGTTTGTTTAAGGCATTTGAATTACCCTACGATCGGACTCAATTTACTATTGATCGGGATAGGCTTTATAGGAACGCCAAGACATCGGAAGTGGATAGGTCGGAAACTTCATTGTAAGCAAGGAGTCAATTATGATCAATAACAACTCGGGCAGGGAACGACTAGATGAAATACAAGTCAAAGATGATGCCAAGGATAGAACATTAATCCTTTGGGGCATTCTAGTTCTAGCAGGACTTTATCTGTTAGGACTTCTTATCGGTGATTTATTCTATGACAAGAACTTCCTCACGCCAGAAATCAATCACACGATCATCGGATTCATCTTCGGTGTAATGACCACATTAGCAACGGCAATTGCGGGAAAAAAGATGTCACAAATGGTATCTTCCAGCAACAAAGAAGGAGACAAAGAATGACTATCAGAGAGATTCTAGAAAAAAAGGAAGGGCGTCGAAAAAAGGCGTATAGAGACACCGAAAACATCTGGCATATCGCAATCGGCCATAAGTTAGAAGGAGGGCAAACTGATCGTGAACTTGAAATCCTCGGTATAGACGATGAACCGGACGATGATAACTGGGAAGGGTTTACTATTACCGATGAGCAGATCGAAGAGTTGTTAACACACGATATTGAGGAAGTGACTCACAGTCTGTTAAAGTCCTTTACACAAGAAGAACTTGATAGCCTTGATCCTGTTAGACATCACGCAGTGTTTGGTATGTGCTACCAGATTGGTAGCGTTAGTGGTTTCCCTTCGTTTGTGAAAGCAGTTAAAGAAGGTGATTGGGACCGTGCAGCCAAGGAAATGTTATGGCGTAATGGGGAGAAGATGGAAGTTCGTAGTCGGTGGTATAAACAGACTTCTAAAAGATGTCAGGCGGCTGCCGACGATATGATCAACGGAACAGTCGAAGAGTCAACTCCTGACAAACTTCTTGAAGACGCAGGGTTTACACAGGATCCGGCACAACAAGGAGAAAAACAAATTGCCGAATTACTTGAGCAAATACTTGTGACTCTGAAGTCTATTGATGCCAAACTCGGCAAGGAGTAATCAAATGTTTAGATGGACGACTGGAGATACTGTTGGGTGTTCAGCAATACTTGCTGCTACTCTAGCTGTCGCCTTTTTTCTAGGTTGGCTTTTGAGAGG
>JAPOOH010000241.1 GCA_026713505.1 Chloroflexota bacterium
CGCTGCGTTTGGTCCGCACCTCGACGAATACCGTCTCCTCGCCGTTACGCGCGATGAGGTCTGTCTCGCCGAAGCGCGTGCGGGAGTTCCGGGCCTCGACAACGAGGCCGAGCGCCACCAGGTGCGCCTCGGCGATGCGCTCGCCCTGCGCGCCGAGCCTCGAGCGCGGGCTAGGCATCGGTGAACAGCGTCGGCTTGAACGGCGAGAAGGTGAGCCGGTGCACCGGCGACGGCCCCTTCTCCGCGACGGCGGCGAGGTGCCGGGCGGAAGCGTAACCCTTGTGCGCGCCGAGACCGTAGCCCGGATAGCGTCTGTCCAACCGTCGCATGATGCTGTCCCGGTAGACCTTCGCGACGATGGAGGCGGCGGAGATGGCGGTGCAGAGCGCGTCGCCCTTCACGATGGCGGTGCACGGCTTGCGCTTCCAGTCCAGCGGGAACGCGTCCACGAGGACGTGGTCGGGAGGGTGGTCGAGGCGTTCGAGCGCGCGGCGCATCGCCATACGGGAGGCGGGCGCGATGCCCTCGCTGTCGATCTCCTCGTTGCTGGCCTCGCCGATGCCGATCGCGATGGCGATGGCGCGCACGAGCTCGTCAGCGCGGCGCAACTCGGTTGGCCTCAGCGTCTTGCTGTCGCGCAGGAGCGGCAGGTCCTCGTGCTCGAATCCGACCAGGTCGGGGAGGACGACGGCGCCCGCGACGACCGGCCCGGCGATGGGGCCGCGTCCGACCTCGTCGACGCCCGCCACGCGCGCGTAGCCTTCCCGCAGGAGGCGGCGCTCCTCTTCCTGGGTGGGGATCGGGTATCCGTTCGTGGTCCGGCCTCAGACGGCAGCCGGTGCTCCGGCCGGGCCGTTCTCCTCAACGACGGACAGCAACCCTGCTTCCGCCGGGCCTTCGATGAAACCGCCGCCGACCACGCGGTCGCCTTCGTAGAAGACGGCGGCCTGACCCGGCGTGATGGCGCGCTGCGGCTCGTCGAACCATAGCACCGCGTCGCCGCCATCGTGGTGGAGGACGGCGGAGGCGGGGCGTCCGTTGTAGCGTATGCGGGCGGAGACGCGGCAGGCGTCAGCGGGCCGCGAGCCTGCGACGTAGCGAACGTTCCTCACGCGCACGCCGCGCCGGAGCAGGTCCGTGCCCCGGCCGACCGTGATGCGCCGCGTCTCGGGATCGACCGCCGTGACGAAGATCTTCTCGCCTTCCGGGAGACCGAGCGCCGACGGCGCGACGCCGATGCCGCGGCGCTGCCCAACGGTGTAGAACTCGATGCCTGCATGCTCGCCCACGACGCGACCGGACGCGTCGACGACCTCACCCGGCTCCGGGGCAGACTCCCGGCGCATGAACCGGCGGTAGTCGCCGCTGGGGATGAAGCAGATCTCCTGGCTGTCGACCTTGTCGGCGAGGTGGAAGCCGGCTTCCCTCGCCAGCGACCGTATCTCCCCCTTGGTGTAGGCGCCCACCGACAGGAGCACGCGCCCGAGCTGCTCCTGACCGAGGCCGAAGAGCACGTAGGACTGGTCCTTGCCGGCGTCCACGCCCTGGCGGAGCGTCCACGCGGCGGCGGCGTCATCGCGCTCGATGCGGGCGTAGTGGCCGGTGGCCACGAAGTCCGCGTCCATCATCGCGGCGCGCCGCATGAGGAAGTCGAACTTGATGCGGTCGTTGCAGGCGATGCAGGGGTGCGGGGTGCGCCCACGCTCGTACTCGCTCACGAAGTAGGCGACGACGTGCTCGCGAAACTCGCGCCGGGCGTCGACGACGTAGTGCGGGACGCCGAGCACCTGGCAGACGCGGCGCGCGTCCTCGATGTCCTGTATCGAGCAGCAGCCCTGGTGGTCCGGCGATACGTCGTCCTCGTCCGCCGACCAGAGGCGCATGGTGACGCCGACGACGTCGTATCCCTGCCGGTGCAGCAGGTACGCGGC
>JAPOOH010000242.1 GCA_026713505.1 Chloroflexota bacterium
CACTCACGCGTGCGGGCGCACACCTGCAGTCGCTCGCTGCGCGGGGGGGTGGGTGGGATGGGGAGGGGGGGCGCCCCGCGCCCGCCCCCGCCCCCCCCCCCCCCGCCCCGCCCTCAAGTCGTGGGGGACTAACCTGGGCGGGATCGCCCATTCGCTCCTGTCGGACTTCTGGCCCCACGGACAGGTCGCCCGCGCCTACGGCATCTTCAACGAAGACTCCGGCATGTGCGCCAGGTCCGTCACCATCATCGACCCGCAGGGCACCGTCCGCTACCACCAGACCTACCAGGGTGTTCTGCCGGACCCCAACGTCATCAGGGAAGAGTTGGGCAAGCTCCAGGGATAGACGCAGCAGCAACGAAACGAGGAGGGGCTGCGCCGGCGCAGCCCCTCCTTGTTTCGGAACGACACTCACATGACCGCGAACAACAGCGAAGCACACCTCAAGCAAGCCCCATTCGCCGAGGGCGATGTGGCCATGGTCTACGACCAGCGCAAGCGCCGCTACCGCGTCGAGCTCAAGCCCGGAGCGCTCGTCGAGACCCACCTCGGCTACGTCACCCACAACGAGATCATCGGGCGATGCGAGGGCTTCTTCCTCGTCACCAACAAGGGACACCGCCTCTTCATCATTCGCCCGCCGTTCGCCGACGCGGTCAAGGAGCTGCCGCGTCAGAGCCAGGTGATCTACCCGAAGGACCTCGCCGCCCTCCTGATGCACGCAGACGTCTATCCCGGCGCGCGCGTCATCGAAGTCGGCCTCGGCTCGGGCGCAGCTTCGGCGGCCCTCCTCCGGGCCGTCGGACCGGACGGCGCCGTCGTCTCTCATGAGGTCCGCGAAGAGGTCGTCGATGCGGCGAAGAGGAACGTCGCGCATCTCGCCCCCGGCGCCGCGAACCACCGCATCGTCCTCGGCGACGCCTACACGGGCGGCCTTGGCAGGGACGAGGCAGACCGGGTCATCGCCGACGTCCCGGAGCCGGGGCGCCTGCTCGATGCCGCCGCCGGGGTGTTGCGCACGGGCGGCGTCTTCGCCGGGTACCTGCCGACCGTCCTGCAGCTGCACGAGCTGATAATGCGCCTCACCCGGGACGACCGCTGGCACATGGCGGAGGCGTTCGAGCTGCTGGAACGGCCGTGGCACTTTTCGGAGACCAGCGCCCGCCCTGACCACAGAATGGTCGGCCACACCGGATTCATCGCCACCGCCCGCCGTACCGAACCGCCCCCGCGCGCAGGGTAGCCTTGACTGCACCCGGGTCCCGTCTTTCCCGCGCAGGCGGGGATCCAGCGTGGCCGACAGGCCACACTCCCCCCGTTATGCCGACAGGATGACGATTGGAGCGGCCCCTACCCCCCGGCCCCGAACGGCATGTGCCGTACCCCGGTCAGAGGCGCAGGCGCCCGCTCCGCCGGACTCACCCCCAACACCCCCTCCGCCGGCGCGTCCTTCGCGAACGCCAGTACCCTGAAACCGCCCATCCCCTCCTCGTCCAGCAGCACGTCGATTCCGCGCAGATTCCCCATGCGCTCGACCCGCCCCAGCCCGCTCCGAGCCGCGACCTCCTTCCGGAACGCCTCGATTCCCAGCGACCGCAGCCACTCCGCCTGCGACGCCTCTCCCGCCTCCGCGAACCCCGCCGCTGCCGCCGCCGACCGTACGGACGTGAACTCCACGTGCGCGCTGATGTCCTGCCTCCCCACGCTGAAGTACGGGTTCATCCCCAGCGTGTGACCGGAGTAGCAGCGCAGCGTCCCGGCGCGACGGGACTCGTCGTAGTACGCCGGCGCCTCGTGGCCGTAGTCCACCAGCAGCAGGTAACCGCGGTCCAGGGCGGCGAACGCCTCGCGGAGCCATACTTCCGCGCCGAGGCATATCTCCGTGCGGTACCCTTCGGACAGTGTCACGCCCAGCCGGTCGAGGCGCTCGGCCAGCGCCGGGGTCGACGGTTCGCCGGACACCTCCGCGAAGCCGCCCTCCGGCGCGGTGTCCACGAACAACTCGCGCAGCCGGCCGCCCTCCAGCGTCACGCGGTGCACCGGCATGGCGTCCAGCAGCTCGTTCGCCAGCACGACGCCGTTTCCGCCTACCGCCGGGACGACACCGGAGCGCAACCAGCGCCCGGGGAACCCCGGCGGCGGCTCGCGCAGGTCAACCGCCGTGTACGTGAGCGCATCCGCCAGTCCGCCGCCCAGCGCCGAGGCATGCGCAGCGACGTCCAGCGCGAGCGTGCCGTCACCCGCGCCTGCCTCGACAACGGTGAAAGGCGCAGGGCTGCCGAGCGCCCGCCACATCGTGAGCAGTTGGCGCGCAACGAGCGCCCCGAACACGGGATGCGCAAGCGGAGCGGTGTAGAAGTCCCCCAACGGACCGAACGAGCGGCGCGACGCGTAGTAGCCGCCGTCCGGCCAGTAGAGTGCGATCTCCATGAACTCGGCGAACGTGAGCGGGCCCTGCTGCGCGATGCGCCTGCGGGCCTCGGCGTCAGCGCCGGTGGGAGCGAACAAGCCTGTCATGGGTTATGGCTGAGGGTGCATGGGGTGTGCAGAGGAGCGTGGCCCTCTGCCGTGGGTGTAAGGAAGCGGGAGAACTGCGCTGCGCCAAGCGCTGTTACTCCGAAGTCGGGCAGGCCGTTACCGCGGGTTGCGGTTGACGTGGCTGCCTTCCGACTCCCAACTGGTGATCTTGATGGAGTTCCTGAACTCGCGGATCTCCCCGCACCGCTTGCAGGTGCCGTAGCTGGTGGGCCCGTTAGGGCTCTCTATAGCCCAATGGTGCGCACAGCCGGGCTCCGCCTCGACAACCTCAATCCCCTGCTGGGTCATAACGCTCCATGCCTCCCTCTCCTGGCAGTCTAACCTCGTTGGTCTATGGGAACAAACTCGAGGTCTATGGGTCCGTCGTATCTCATCTGCGGCCTGATGAGCATGTTCTTGTCCTGCTGCTCCAGCACCTGCGCAACGTAGCCGGGAACGCGCGCCACTGCGAAGATGGAGATGAACAGGTCCTCCGGGATGCCCAGCAGGTAATAGACGGAGCCTGCCCAGAAGTCCACGTTCACGCATATCCCGCGCTCCGCGTACGGGCGCATGTACTCTTCCACCCGGCTCAATATCTGGAACCACTTCGGGTCCCCCATCTTCTCCGCCAGCCGGCGGGAACCCTCCCGCAGGTGCCGGGCGCGCGGGTCTTCCGCCCGGTACACGGCGTGACCGAAACCCATGATCCGTTCGCGCCGTTCGTGCTTCCCCGCGAGGTACGCGTCGACGTTATCGACCTCGCCTATCTCCAGCGCCATCTTCATCACGCCTTCGGCCGCGCCGCCGTGCAGCGGGCCCTTCAGCGTGCCTATGCCGGTCACGACCGCGCCGTGAACGTCTGCCAGCGTGCTCGCCGTCACCCGCGCGGCGAATGACGACGCGTTGGAGCCGTGGTCCAGGTGAACGATGAGGTCCTTGTCCATGAGGCGGGCTGTCTCTTCGTCAGGACGCTCGCCGAGGAGCATGTACAGGAAGTTGGCTGCGTGGGAGAGAGAGGTGTCGGGGGAGATGGCGGCGTTGCCGCTGCGGATGCGGTGGTGGGCGGCCACGATGGTCGGTGTCTGGGCAGTGATCCGGAGTCCCTTGCGGAGGGTGGCCTCGTGGGAGATGTCGTCGACCTCAGGGTCGGATGCTGCGAGCGCGGAGATGGCGGTGCGGAGCGCGTCCATGGGATGTGCGTCCTTCACCCGCTCGATGATCTCCAGCACCTCCTGAGGCACAGCCCGGTTGCTGCGGAGTGTCCCGTCGAATTCGTCGAGCTCGGTGCGCGTTGGGAGGCGCTTCACGAGCATGAGGTACATGACTTCCTCGAAGCTCGCGTGCTCGGCCAGGTCGTGGATCTCGTAGCCCCGGTAGATCAGGCGTCCAACGTCGCCGATGACGAGGCTGGACTCGGTGGACTCGAAGTAGACGTCCCGTAATCCACGCTTAAGCTCGATCTCTTTCTCGGCCATGCAGCCTACCTCCGTTGTTTCGGGCATCGAGCGCGCCAGCCCGGTTGCGCCGCCTGAGAGTCCGCGACGCCGCCCTGCTTCCCCCGTACCTCAGGCATGAATCAGCCCCCTCCATGGGGGATGCGGAGTGGGGCTGCGTGGTCAAGGACAGGAGCGATACCCGCGCCAGGTGCCTGATTCGGTTTGCAGGATTCCGTGCCTGCCGGACTCCTGTGCCGTTCGGCAGCATAACGCTGGAAATTCTCCGGTGTCAACGCGCTCACTCGTAGGCGTCCGCTCCGGCC
Source organism: Chloroflexota bacterium (assembly GCA_026713505.1). Lineage (GTDB taxonomy): Bacteria > Chloroflexota > Dehalococcoidia > Lucifugimonadales > Australimonadaceae > Bin16. The sequence continues at coordinate 4,280 of JAPOOH010000242.1, forward strand.
CGCGGCGCCTCACCGCCCCTTGTCTCATCTGCTTGAAGGGGATTCTCACCCGCTCGCCGGGATAGAGGATTCCGCTTCGCTGAGCGTCATTAGATGACTGAATCAGCCGATATGTTAATACTGGAGCGCGGGAACCCTTGCATTGCGTACGTGCCTTCACCGCATCGCGCCGATTGACACTCCAACCCCCGCTACTTAACCTACCTTGTTGGCGTGTGTCCGCGTTGGCGCGCGTACTGGAAACCGGCTGTTCTGTGCAACTGCTCGTGTCCGGCCCGCACGGCGATGCGGCCGGAAAGCTCAACGGAGGACTGAGACGATGGCCAGCCGAAGTGAGATCGTCGTCCGCTTTGCAGGCGAGGGCGGCCAGGGAGTCGTGACCGCAGCCGAGATGTTGGCTAGTGCAGCCACCGGCGTCGGCTACCACGCACTCACCTTTGCCACCTTCCCCTCCCAGATCCTCGGAGGCCCCACCTGGACGCAGGCGCGCATCGCCCGCGTCCCCGTGCTGAGCCCCGGCGACGCCCTGGACATCCTCGTCGCCTTCAACGACGAGGCCTACCATGAGCACCGCTCCGAGGTGCACGACGGAGGCATCATCCTCCTCGACCCTTCCGTGACCCCCCTGCCTGAGGAGGAACGCCGCTGCGTCTCCGTCCCCTTCGACGAGCTGGCAAAGCAGACCGGCGAGTCCCGCGCCGCCAACATGGTGGTCATGGGCGGCCTCTCCAAGCTCATCAACATGCCAGTCCATTACTTCAAGGACTTCGTCTCCAAGCGGTTCGCGGGCCGCGACAAGGTCATCGAGGCCAATCACATGGCCCTGGACCTCGGACTCGCCCACCTCGCAGAGGAAGACCCCATCAGCGACCTCGGCGAGCCCGAAAAGCCGGACTACCCCCAGGTCTTCATCAAGGGCAACGACGCCCTCTCCATAGGCGCGCTCCACGCCGGGATCGACTTCTACTTCGGCTACCCCATCTCCCCCGCGACTCCCGTCCTCATCTACATGGAGCGCAACCTCGTCGGCGAGGGCAAGTTCGCCTACCAGGCCAGCTCCGAGATCGAGGCCATCACCGGCATCGTCGGAGCAGGCTTCGCCGGCAAGAAGTCCATGACCGCCACATCCGGCCCCGGCTTCACCCTCATGGGCGAGGGCATCGGCCTCGCCTGGATGGCCGAGATCCCCTGCGTCATCGTGGATGTCCAGCGCGGTGGCCCTGCCACCGGACTCCCCACGAAGACCGAGCAGTCGGACCTCCTTGCCGCGCTCAGCCCCGCCCACGGCGACTCCTCGATCCCCGTCATCGCTGTGGGTACCGTGGAGGAGTGCTTCTTCGCCGCCGTCCAGGCCTTCAACTGGGCCGAGCGATACCAGGGCCCCGTCATCCTGCTCAGTGAACACTCGCTCGCCGAGCGCGCGCAGAACATCCCGCGCCCGGACCTCGCCGCCACCCCCGTGGAAACCAGGAACTTCTACACCGGGCAGAACGGCTCCCTCCGCTACGAGTCGCAGGAGGTCTCCCCCTTCCCCGCGCCAGGTGGCGCCGGCGCATACATCGCCAACGGCTCCGAGCACGACATCTACGGCGACACCACCCACCTCGCCAAGTACCACATCCACATGACCGAGCGACGCTTCAACAAGCTCAAACTGCTGGAGGACGCCGCCTATGAGAGCGACAATGCTTCCGCGTCGGTCGCCGTCATCCCGTGGGGCGGTTCCAAGGGCTCCGCTCTGGAGGCCTGGCACAAACTGCGGGACGCGGGCGTGGACATCGCTTGGTACTACACCATGTTCCTCAACCCCCTGTCGCCGGCCCTGCTGGAAGAGTTGCGCTCCAAGGACCTCGTTATCGTCCCTGAGCTCAACTACCAGGGGCAGTTCGCGAGCGTGTTGCGCTCTCACGGCGTCAAGGCGGAGGCCCTCACCCAGTACACCGGCTTGCCGTTCCGCCCCACGGAACTGAGCGAGCGTATCCGGACGCGCCTGGCGGAATCCAGGCAACCCCAGGCGGTGAACGCATGACAGGTACAGCCAAGAACCCCGAGTACGACTTCCTCTGGTGCCCCGGATGCGGCGACTTCGGCGTACGACGCGCCCTCGAGTTCGCCATGCGCGACTGGAATATCGAGCGCGAGACCCCTATGCACGACAACGTCGTCGTGGCGGGGATCGGCTGCTCCGGCAACCTCGTCCACCTCTACGAGGGCGACCAGCCCTACGGCTTCCACGGCATCCACGGACGCTCACTGCCTATCGCCCTCGGCGTCAAGATGGCGCGAGAGGACCTCAACGTCGTCGTCGTCGCGGGC
>JAPOOH010000243.1 GCA_026713505.1 Chloroflexota bacterium
CCCTCCCGGGCGAGGGAAGTATGGCGGGCGACGGCGCTGTCTGCTATGCTCCTACATAGCCCCGTTGCATGACGGGGCACCTTTGTGGAAGGGCGCATCATGGACGAAGTACAGCTTGCCGCGGAGGAGCGCGTAGCGCTCGGTAAGAAGGTGAAGGCGCTTCGGCGCTCCGGCATCACCCCGATCCATATCTATGGGCCGGGCGGTCCATCACTCTCGTTGCAGTCGGACACGTACAACCTCGTGCACGCCCTGGGAGTCGTCGGGCAGACGAGTCCCCTGACGGTACAGGTCGGCGGCGACGAGCACTTCGTCATGGTCCAGCACGTCCAGCGCCATCCTGTCAGCGAGCGTCTGCTCCACGTCGACCTGTTCCGCGTTTCCCGAACGCAGCGCATCCATGCCATGGTGCCGCTGCACTTCGAGGGTGAGGCGACCGGCGCGCGAGCAGCAGACGCGACCCTCTCTGAAGACCTCCACGAGATAGAGGTCGAGGCGCTGCCGACCGACATCCCGCACGCCATCATCGTGGACCTCGCCGTTCTCAGCGAGCCGGACTCAGCCATCCACGCAGGCGATCTGGAATTGCCCGCCAGTGTCACGATGATCACCGACCCGGGGACCTACGTGGCCCGCGTCATTGCGCACGGGGCAGTCGCCGAGGAAGAAGAGGAAGTTGCTGCAGAGGCCGCTGCGGGTCTCGCGAGCGCAGAAGCGAGTCCCGCCTCGGCAGAGGAAGCCTCCTCGGAATAGCGCCCGCTCAGGGTGCCAATCGCGCTCGAGCGAAGGCCGGACGGCCCCTCAGGAATTCCGCGCTTCCCACCTCCGGGCGCCCCTCCATCTTGACGCGGAGCAGACGGAGAGCGCCCTTGCCGGTTCCCACGACGATGGCATCCCCATACGTTGCCACTTGACCCGGCGCCAGGTGTTCTTCTCCCGCATGCACTCTCGCCTCGGTGATGGACAGCCGCTTTCCCTCCCAGATGGCTGCCGTGCCCGGCCAGGGATCGTAGGCCCGCACCTTGCGCTCGATGAGGGCTGCCGGTTCCCGCCAATCGATCAGACCATCGGCCTTGGTCATGCGCGGCGCGTAGGTTGCGCCCTCGTCCGGCTGGGGTACAGGCACAGTCTCTCCCGCAACATAGGGCGGCAGCATCTCAGTGAGCATCTCGCCCCCCAGGGTGAACAACCGCTCCGTGAGCGCCGGCGTCCGCTCGTCGCCGGCAAGGGGAACGCTCCGCCAGGTGAGGATAGGCCCGGTGTCGAGTCCCTCGTTCATGGCCATCAACGTCACGCCGGTTTCCAGATCGCCCTCGAGGATCGCCGCGGCCACGGGAGCAGCGCCACGGTGACGCGGCAGCAGCGAGGGGTGGACGTTCACCGCGCCGTGGGCTGGTCCGAAGAGGAACGGCGCCGGCAGGAGCAGCCCGTACGCCGCAAGTACAACCAGATCGGCGTGCAGTGCGCGAAACCGCTCCTGTTCTTCCTCCACCGTCAAGCGTCTGGGGGTGAGTACCGGAATGCCCAACTCCTCCGCCCTGCGGCGGACCGGCGACGACGCGATACGGCGGCCGCGCCCCTCCGGCTTATCCGGCGACGTGTAGGCTCCAACCACCAACCAGCCGTTCGCAGCGGCGACTTCAACAGCAGCATTGAGCACTGCCACGGCAGGTTGGGGGGACCCCATAAAGACGATACGGACCGGCTCCATACGAGTAATTCTACCAGCCAAGCAGGCCGTGGCGGGCTGCCAAGCGGGGATTAGGCCACGACGCGATGGCAGGCTCGCAGGCAGTTTTGCAAGCGAGATTGTCATGGGAATCCCGCGGATTTGAGGCGGATGGCCGCCGTCCGGTCGATGGTAGATTGCTATCCCTTCACCGGACGGCATCCCGTGCTCTCTCCAAGAGCCGTAGTCCACCCGCCGGTTTCAACCAGCCCCAGAAAAGGACACGCCGCTCTTGACGGACAGTTCAGCACGCCGCCTATGGGAAGCCGTCCTTGGTCGGCTGCAGTTGCAGACGCCAAAGGCCACCTTCGACACATGGCTCGCCGGGACCAGCGGAGAGGTCCTGGCGGACTCAACCCTGACCGTGTCAGCCCCGACCGCCTTCGCTGTCGCTTGGCTGGAAGGCAGGATGCAGGGGCTGGCCGACGCGACAGCATCGTCGATCGCCGCCAGCCCTACCAGCGTGCGGTTCGCGCTGAGGGGCACGATGTCGGCGGAGGCACAGCCGGATGGCGCGACCGGCCGGTCGCGCCAGGAACTCCCGCCGGACAGCACGCACTCCGCGACAGAGACCTTCGACTCCTTCGTCTCGCTCCCTGAAAACAAACTTGCCCATGCCGCGGCGCTGGCAGTAGCCCGGGCTCCCGGCTCGACCTACAACCCGCTCTTCATCTACGGTGGCGTGGGTCAGGGCAAGACGCACCTGCTGCTTGCTATCGGCCATCACGCGCACGCCGCCGGGCTGTCCGTGGAATACACAACTGCCGAAGATCTCACCAACGCCTACCTCGCCGCGATGCGGGAGAAGCGGACCAAGGCCTTTCGGGAGCGTTTCTGGGCCGTCGACATGCTGCTGCTGGACGACGTCCATGCGTTCGAAGGAAAGAGTCCCCGCATCCACGAAGGGCTGCTACACACACTCGACGCGCTCCGCAAACGAGGCAGCCAGATCGTCCTCGCAAGCGATCGCCCTGCCCTCTCCATCACCATCGAGAAGAGGCTCCAGTCTCGTTTTGCAGCGGGTCTGCAGGCGGA
>JAPOOH010000244.1 GCA_026713505.1 Chloroflexota bacterium
CCCACGGACGCAGGATGATGTACGCCAACTGCGACAGAGTCTCAGTCTGAGGCCAGTCTACAAGATGGTGGACACCTGCGCCGCCGAGTTCGAGGCGGTGACGCCCTACTTCTACAGCACCTACGAGCAAGAGAACGAGGCCGAGCCGCTGGCGGGTGACAAGGCGGTAGTCATCGGGAGCGGGCCGATACGCATCGGCCAGGGCATCGAGTTCGACTACTGCTCCGTCCATGCCGCGTGGGCGCTGGATGAAGCCGGGTTCAACTCCATCATGGTCAACTCCAATCCGGAGACGGTCTCGACCGACTTCTACACGAGCGACCGCCTCTACTTCGAGCCGCTCGACGAGGAGAGCGTTCGCGACATCATTGAGAATGAGTGCGTGGACGGCGCGTACCCGCCCGCAGTTGTGCAATTCGGCGGGCAGACGGCAATCAACCTCAGCCAGGCGATAGGTTCCGCAGGGCTGCCCATCCTCGGTTCCTCAGCGGACGCGATAGACGTCGCCTCTGACCGGGAGCGATTCGGCAGCCTCATGGCGCGCCTCGGCATCCCGCAGCCACCGGGCGACACGGCGACGTCACTCGACCAGGGGACGGCGATAGCCGAGAGGCTCGGCTTCCCGCTGGTCGTCCGGCCGAGCTACGTGCTCGGCGGCCGGGCGATGGAGATAGTGGACAACATTACCGAGTTCCGGCGGTACCTGTCGCGAGCCTTCGAGGCTGCCCCGGGCCGCCCGATCCTCATCGACAAGTACCTTCAAGGACGCGAAGTCGAGGTGGACGCGGTCGTTGACGAGGAGGAGGTACTTATCCCGGGCATCATGGAGCATATCGAGCGTGCAGGGGTCCACTCCGGGGATTCCATGGCCGTCTATCCGGCAGAGGGAGTCTCCGATCACGAACGCGACATCATCGTCGACTACACGGCACGCATCGGACTCGCCATCGGCGTGCGCGGACTGATGAACATCCAGTACGTCATCGTGGACGAGAGCAGGCCGTTCGGACTGACGGTTGCCGCCGACAGCGGTCTGTCGTCTGTGTACGTTATCGAGGTGAACCCGCGGTCGAGCCGCACGGTGCCGTTCATCTCCAAGGTTGCCGGCATCCCGATGGTGCAACTGGCGACCAACGTGATGCTCGGGCGTTCGATAGCCGGGCAGGGGTACGCCGGGGGCCTGCAGCCGGACCCACCTATGACGAGTGTGAAGGCACCAGTGTTCTCCATGTCCAAGCTCGCTGGTGTGGACACGTACCTTGGACCCGAGATGAAGTCCACGGGCGAGGTCATGGGGATAGACGTGAGTCTCCGGCCCGCCGTGGCCAAGGCTCTGATGGCCGCCGGGCTCATGTTGCCGCGGTCAGGCTGTATCCTCGTTACCATAGCGAACAGGGACAAATCAGACGCGGTTGGGTGGTTGAAGATGCTTGGCGGGTTGGAATATGAACTGTATGCGACACATGGCACAGCGGCGCTGATGCGCAGCCTTGGGCTGGCGGTCACCGAAGTAAACAAGGTCGGCGATGCATTTCCCAATGCCTACTCTGTGGTGGCGGACGGCACGGTGGATGCCGTGGTGAACACCGTTGAGGAGGTGGCGCAGGCGTTGCGGGACGGCTTCGAGATCCGCCGTGCGGCGACGGAGCGCAGGATCCCGTGCTACACGTCATTGGACACGGCGCGGGCAGCAGTGGAGGCGCTGGTGCTAGGAGGATCCGACTACAACGTTGCCACCACCTCCGAGTATGTCCGGGGTTCAGTGCACGTAGAGGAGCAGCAGTCCGCAAGATGAGAGCGACAATCCTGGAACGAGAGGTCTGACAAACGATGGTGCAAGACCCCCAGCAGGCAGACCCGTCCGAGGGTTCGGAACCTCGACCTCGACGGCGCAGGATCCCGCGCCGCAGTACAGCAGATGCTGCATCCCAAACCGCGCCGTCCGCCGACGCAGCCTTAGACTCGTCTGCGGCTGATGAAGAGGTGCGGTCCACACAAACACGCCGTCGTGTACGTCGTTCGCCCACTGCAGCGAACGACGGAGAGGCGAGCGAACCGCCCGCGCATGAGGCGTCGGCAGCATCGGAGGAATCGCAGAGGGCGCCGCCGCGCCGCCGTGGGCGTCGTTCGCCAGGCATAGCAGCCGGACCCGCCTCAGAGGAAGCAAGCGAATCCCCCTCCCAGGACCCTGCATCGGAGGAGCCGCAGCGTGCACCGGCACGGCGTCGTGGACGCCGCTCGCCAGGCATAGCAGCCGGACCTGCCTCAGAGGAACCCAGTGGACCGCCTGCACAGGACGCTGCATCGGAAAAGCCGCAGCGCGCAACGGCACGTCGCGGCCCTCGGTCGCCCGGCATAGCTCCCGCGCCTCCACCCGGGGAAGCGAGTGAACCTCCTGCGCCGCAGGCCGCTCCCGAACAGCCACAGCGGACTCCATCACGCCGACGTGGGCGAGGCAGGCAGACCGCCGAGCGCGCCGCGCTGGGGATGCCTGCACCATCAGACGAATCGCCAGCGGCGGAGCGCGACGCAGGGGCAAGGCGCGGGCGTCGGGGACGCCGTCGCGACACGGACGACGCGGCTCCCACCAAGGCCTTCATGCACCCGAGCGAGAAGGAGTTCGCCGATCTCCTGGACTACTACCGCATCAACTACCTGTACGAGCCTCGCTCCTTCCCTCTGCGCTGGGATGGGAGCCG
>JAPOOH010000245.1 GCA_026713505.1 Chloroflexota bacterium
AGCCCGCACGCCCGAACCAGAAGGACGACCCGACCGGCAACACGGTCTGGACGAGCGCCCAGTTCCAGCAATTGCTGGACGTGAGCGAGGCCCGCTACGGGACCGACGCGGCGTACGCGCTCGACTCCTTCCACGGCGGGTTCCACCCCAAGGCGACCAAGCGCCCCGGACAGCAGAGCAACCAGGACGTGATGCACTTCCACGTCGGCAGGACGCCGGCCCCCCTCTCCGCCTACGTCTCCGACCAGACGATAGAACTGGACGGCGAGCTGTTCTGGGAGAACGGACGCTCCACGCTGTTGCAGGAAGAGAGCATCCGGGAGATGGCGCGCGAGTACGGAGAGGAGATATAGCCATGGCGAACGTTCCCCTGAGCATCGCGCTGGAGCACTACGACAGGCACGTGCCGTGGGTCGAGGGGACAGTGCGACCCAAAGGCATCGACCCCACCGTGCTCATCGTGGGACAGGACGACGTGGGCGGCAGGCGCCACGAGCGCATGCTGCTGCACCGCGAATTCGACGTCTGCGAGCTGTCGCTGGGCTCGTACGTCATGGCGAAGGCGCGGGGAGCAGCGCTCACGGCCATCCCCGTCTTCCCGCGGCGGCTGTTCAGCCAGTCGCAGATGTACGTGAACACGCAGTCCGGCATCCGCGGACCGCAGGACCTCATCGGCAAGCGCGTCGCGCTGCGCTCGTTCCAGACGACGCTCTCCGTGCTCGCGAAAGGCGACCTCGGCAGCGAGTACGGCGTGCCGCTGGACGGCGTTACGTGGGTAACGACCTCTAACGAACCGGTGGAATTCGACCCGCCGCCGGGCGTGACGCTCGAACGCATGGACCGGGGCCGCAGGCTCGGCGATGCGCTCGTAGAGGGCGAGGTGTCGGCGTTCCTGTCCCCGCGCCCGCCGCAGCCGTACCTGGACGGCGCGCCGGAGGTCGGCAGGCTGTTCGACGATCCGCGCGCCGAGGAAGTGAGCTACTACCAGCGCCACGGCTTCTACCCCATCATGCACGTGGTGGCGATGAAGTCTGAGGTCGCGGAAGAGCACCCGTGGGCGCCCGTGAGCTTGCTGGACGGATTCGAGCAGGCGAAGCGACAGTGGTCCCGCTACATGGACGACCCCAACTGGAGCAGGCTCACGTGGGGCCGCCACTATCTGGAAGAGGAGCGCCGCGTGCTGGGGCCCGACCCGTGGCCGACCGGCGTCGCGGCGAACCGCGCCAACCTCGAGCGGTTCATCCGCTACGAGGTCGAGCAGGGCCTCATCCCGGAGCCGCTCGCCGTCGAGGACCTCTTCTTCGAGACGACGCTGGAATCCTAAACTACCGCCGCACAGGCAATACCCAGAGAGGAGAACCGACATGACGCAGACCGCGGTCTACACTGAGCAGCAGTTCATCGCCGACCTCCGCGACGTGTTCGCTACCCACCGCGACTCCATGCAGCAGGCGCACAACGTTGCCACGCTGATGCGCCGCGCGTTCGAGAGCGGCTGGCCGGAGAATAGCGAGAAGTTCGGCGACGCCAACGGGACGTACGAGATCTACCGTGACACCGAGTATGGCCACCCCGGGAAGGGTTTCGTCGTCCTCACGTACCGCCAGGGCCCGCAGGAACTCCGACGCCCCGCACCGCACGACCACGGCGTCTGCTGGGTCGCGTACGGGGTAAAGAGCGGGGGCAACACCCAGACGCGCTACGCCTACCGCCACGCTGACGGCGACTCGGTGCTGCCGACGTTCGCGGTTGTGGAGGTTATGGAACAGGGCGCGGGCGACGTGCACTACATCCTGCCCGGCGAGATCCACAGCGTTCAAGGCTCGACGACCCAGGACACCATCTACTGCCGCATCACGAGCATGGACCTGGACAAGGTGCAGCGCCACCGCTACGACGTGGAGAGCGGGCGCAGCGCTATCTTCTCCTCCGCCACGACGCCGGACCCGTAATGGCAGCATCGGTCGCGGTCGGAAACCGCCTCATCACGCGACACCTGCTCAGCGGACGCGTTTCCGTCGACTACCCGGACGTGGAGATCGTGAACGCGGGGCCCGCGCCCGCGCCCATCTTCCCGGCGATGGTCACGACACGCCCATACGACGTGGGTGAACTCACGATCGGCAACTTCATCGTGGCGAAGGACAACGGCGTTGGCCTCGTCGCGCTGCCCATCTTTCCCAACCTTTTCTTCCCGCTCACCGGCGTGACCGTGAACGACGGAGCAGGCATCGCCACGATCGGCGACCTCGCTGGCAAGCGAGTCGGCGTGCCGCTGGGGTTCGCGTCGAACCCGGCAGTGTGGCTGCGCGGCATCCTCGCCCATCACCATGGCGTCGCCGCCGACAGTATCACGTGGGTCGAGGGCGAGAACGATTCGCTTCGCAGCGTGCCCTACCCCAAGCCGGAGCGTTTCGCGCGCGAGCAGATGTCAGACCTCGACGCGCGCCTCGCGGCGGGTGACCTCGATGCGCTCGTGGTCGCGGGCGGCAATGCCGCGCAGGCCGACAACGTCCACCTGCTGGTCGACGACCCCTACCCGCTCCTGCAGCAGTACCACGAGGAGACCGGCATCTTCCCCATCAACACGCTGCTGGTGATGAAGGAGGAGTCCGTCGCGGGGCAGCCCGGCCTCGCTGAAGCCGTCTGCAATGCGATGGACGAGGCAACGGCCATCTACATGGACGAGGAGCCGGACGACTCCGTCCACCAGGGCCTGGTCGCGGGAGACCTGCGCCGCATCGGCCTCTTCCCTCGGGCGCAGGGCCTCGACGTGCACGGCGCGTCCGTAAGCGCCGTCGTGGACTACCTCTACGAGACGGAGATCATCCGCAAGCGCTGGACGCTGGATGAGTTGTTCGTGGCGTAGGGGAACCAGCCCGATCCCTGCCCCGCCGAATGCCCTCACCCTGCCCCCCCCACAAAGAGAGGGGGGCAGGCTCCTCACCCCACATCCCCCACCGTGTGACGTGGTCGGTCACTCTGGATTCCCGCTTTCGCGGGAATGACGGGAGGCGAGCGGGAATGACGGGCCGGGGCCCTACCCTAGATCCGCAGCACGAACGGGTCCGGCGTCGTCTCGGCGAGTTCGACCCAGACGCTCTTCACCTGCGTGAACTCGTTGATGGCGTCGACGCCCAGCTCGCGCCCGTGCCCGGAGCCCTTGTAGCCCCCGAACGGCGACGCGTACGACAGCGCGCGGTACATGTTGATCCAGACCGTGCCTGCATCGAGGTCGCGGGCGAGCCGGTGCGCGCGCTTGATGTCGTCCGTCCAGATGCCCGCCGCGAGGCCGTACCGCGTGTCGTTCGCCATCGCGACAGCCTCCTCCTCCTCGCGGAAGCGGAGCACGCCGAGCACCGGCCCGAACACCTCCTCCTGCGCCACGTACATGTCGTTCCGCACGCCGCCGAAGATCGTTGGCATGTAGAACCAACCCGCCGCCAGCTCCGGCGCGTCCGGGCGACAGCCGCCGTAGACAAGCTCCGCCCCCTCCGTGCGTGCGCTCTCCACGAACGACTCTACCTTCGCGAGCTGGGCCGTCGTCGCGAGCGGGCCGAGCTCCGACTCCATCGCGGCGGGGTCGCCCATCCTGATCTCTCGCGTGCGGGCCACCAACCGCTCCATGAGCTCGTCGTGGATGTCCTCGTGCAGGAGCAGGCGGGAGCCCGCGATGCACGTCTGGCCTCCCGCGGCGAAGATGCCCGCGATCGTGCCATTCACCGCGTTCTGCAGGTTGGCGTCCGGGAATACGATGTTCGGCGACTTCCCGCCGAGTTCGAGCAGCGTCGGCGTGAGGTTCATCGCCGCCTGTTCGGCTATCTTGCGCGCCGTCTCCGGCCCGCCGGTGAACGAGAGCTTGCCGACGCCGGGGTGGCTCGCCAACGCGGAGCCCGTCACGGCCCCGTACCCCGTCACGACGTTGAACACGCCCGGCGGGAAGCCAGCCTGGTCAACGAGCTTCGCGAACTCCAGCGTGGAGGCGGATGCGTGCTCGGAAGGTTTGACGACGACTGCGTTTCCGGCTGCGAGCGCGGCCGCGAGGCTGAACGACAACAGGAGGAGGGGCGAATTCCACGGGATGATGATGCCCACGACGCCTATCGGCTCACGGAGCGTGTAGTTAAAGACGGACGTCTTTTCCAGCGGGATGGTCGCGCCCTGTATCTTGTCGGCGAGCCCGGCGTAGAAGTAGAAGTAGCTCGGCACCGCCTTGCACTGTGCAGACATCTCCCGGATGAGCTTGCCGTTGTCGCGCGTCTCGATCTGGCCGAGGTGCTCGGCGTTCTCCGCGACGACGTCGCCCAACCTGCGCAAGAGCGCGCCGCGCTGCGCGGGCACCATCCCCCGCCATGCCGGGTCCTACACCGCCTTGCGGGCGGCCTGCACCGCGCGGTCGACGTCCTCTGCCTGCGCGTCGGGCATCTGCGCCCACGTCTGGCCCGTGTACGGGTTCATCGAATCGTAGGTCTGCCCCGACGAGGCGTCGACCCACTCGCCGCCGATGAGCATCTTGTACTGCGTTACGCTGCTGACGGCCGTTGCCATGCCTCACCTCCGCTTGTGGGCGTCACGCTATGCAGGGGCTGGGTGGGCTGTCAAGGGCGCTTGCTCTCATCCTCGCGCGCGGCAGTCAGCATGTCCGCGTACTCCTCCACCGGCGTGCGCCCCTGGCGCAGCTCCGCGATGCGGTCGCGCCCCCGCTGCGGGATGGCGCCGATGCCGAACCGGGCGCCCAGGACCGCGCCTGCTACCGCGCCGTTCGTGTCGGTGTCGCCGCCGGCCTCGAACACGGCACGGAGGCCGTGCTCGAAGTCAGGCGCCTGCCAGAGGGAGATGAGCCCGGCCTGCAGCGCCAGGAGCGTGAATCCCATGTCCCAGCCGTCGAACTCGATGTCGTCTATCTCCAACTCAGCAGCCCGCGCTACCGCGATGCGCACGCCATGTGGCATCCCCGCTTCGTACCCGTACTGGGACAGTTCAGGTAGTGAGGGAAGTATCGCTTCCTCCGCCGCTGCGATGAGCGCTTCTGGTGCTATAGTCTCCCCCCGAAGCACAGAGGCGATGCCGAAGTTCAGCGCGACGCACGACCAGCCGCAGCGCCGGTCCCAGTGTGTCGGCACGGCGCTGATGACGCTGTTCCGTGCGAGTGCCTCCGCGTCGTCGCGCCAGCGGACCGCGATCGGGGCGCAGCGCATCAGCGCTCCGTTGCCCGCGTTCCTGCCGTCCCACGCCTCTCGCGAGGCGTCCTCGACGGCCATCCCCATGGGTTGACGCACGTCGTCCAGCTCGCCCCAGCCCAGGCGTCGGGGATGACTGCCGCCGAACAGCGCGAGCACCCTGCTCGTCAGGTTGCCCATGCCCAGACCGTTGACCTCGCCCTACTCCCAGAAGCGGTGACCGAGGTCCTCCACGTTGAGCGGCCCTTCCTCCGCTGCCTCCGCTATGATGATGGACTGCGCCAGGTCGTCGTCGTCCGGGTATCCGGGTCTGGCGGTGATGTCTCGCACGCCGTCCGGGAAGAGCCCGCGCACGTCGGCTTTCATTCGGCCTTCGATCGTGATGCCGAGCAGATTGCCCGCGGCGGTCCCCAGCATGAGGCCGCGAGCCCGGTCGTCCGCTGCACTCATGGCGCCCCCTACCCGCCGACTTGGCTCTTCATCTCCTGCCAGGCGGCGCGGGCTTCGTCGACGGAGCCTTCGTCCTCGATCGTAGTGATGTCGCCGGGGTCGGTGTCGAGCGTCACCGCCTTCAGGACGCGGCGCATGATCTTGCCGCTGCGCGTCTTCGGCAGCATCTTCACGAAATTGACCTCGCCGATAACCGCAAAGGAGCCCAACTCCCGTCGAACGGTCGCGATGAGCTCCTGCCGGAGCTGGTCGCTCGCGGTGCGCCCCTCCTTGAGGACGATGAACGAGGAGATGACCTCGCCGCGCAGCTCGTCGGGACGCCCGGTGACGCCCGCCTCGGCGACGTCGTCGTGGCGCAGGAACGCGGACTCGACCTCGATGGTGCCGAG
>JAPOOH010000246.1 GCA_026713505.1 Chloroflexota bacterium
CCCGCCCCGCGGAGCCGCTCCGCGAGCCGGGGCCCGAGTTCGGCGGCGGGCGCTTCCGACGTGAGATCGAGGTCGAGCACGGGACGCCCCAGCAGGGCGTCGCGCACCGGCCCGCCGACGAGCCACAGCTCGACACCCTCGTTCGCGGCCGCGTCGCCGAGGCGGCGCAACAGCGCGAGGTCGTCAGAGGCGAGCGCAGTGTCGAGCGGTACGAGGGCCACGGCAAAAGGGTACCACCGCGGGCAGGGGTGACGGGTGGGTGTGTGGTGCGGTGTCAGGTGGTTGGATATGTCGTGACGAGCGTGGCCTGTTCGGTCACTCTGGATTCCCGTTTTCACGGGAATGACGAGGTTGCAAGTGCGCGCTTCTCACAGCGGCACGATGCGCACGCCGTCGCTGTCGATGACGAGCACGACCTCCTCCCCGGGCGCTTCGCGGATACGCTCGGCGATGGCTGCGGCCTCATCGTCCGACGGGGCAGGGGCGCCAGCGGCGTCTGCGCGGATGCGGCGCTCGATCCTCGCGCCGAGCGCTCGCTCCAGCGCGTCGACCGCCGCCATGCCCTCAGTGCTGACCAACGCTGTTACGCGCTTGGGCGGACTGACCGGCACTTGCGGCTGCTCGGTCGCGGGGGCGGCCCGCGCGTCCTCGCGCAGGATGAGCCAGTGGTAGACGCTCACCGAGGCAGCGGTCACGATGACGCCCAGCGCCCACTTGCCCCCGTCCAGCGCGGTGGTGGAGAGGTCGTTGTTCAGGGCCGCTTCCAGCACGCCGTACAGCAGCGTGATCAGCGAGATGAGCCCCGCTCCTACGGAGACGCCGAACACGGTGAAGAGGTAGGCGCGGCGGGAGAGCGATGCGCGTTCATCCGCATCCGCGCGTCCGGCCTGGAGCAGGCGGGGCCAGTGCCAGCCCCAGAGCCCCGCTCCGGCGATGAGCAGTGTGATGGCGATGGAGAGCGGCATGCCCCACCAGCGCTGGCCGACGAAGGAGCCCTGCGCACTCGGGACGGCAAGCCCCACGGCGACGGCGACGAGGAGTGCGAGCGCGACCCAGAGCGTGCCGAGTCCGATGGCGGCGGAGAGGTAGCGGTAGGCGCGCCGCGCCCGGACGCCCTGTCCAGGGGCTGCCGCGGCCTCGGCGAGGGCGGTCCGCCCGTGGTAGGCGGCGACGGCCGCAGTGACCAGCAGCACGACGAACGTCTCCGGCACCGGGTCGAAGTGCTCCAGCCGCACACGCCCCTGCGCAGGGTCCAGCGGCCAGCTGATGAACGTGACGAGGAGGGTGGAGAGTGCGCCTGTGGCCGCAGCCGTGCCGCCGAAGACGCCCAGCACGTAGAGCACCGCCTGCCGGATGCCGGAGGCGTCGCCGCGCGCCAACCAGAGCCAGTGCGTGCCCCACAGCGCCGCGCCGACGATGAAGAAGCTCCAGGCTTCCGGGAGGCCGTCCGGGTTGTTGTCGCCGCTGAACGCGGCGTGGTACCCGGCGTTGAAGAGCGCCCCGCCAAGTATCGCGGTGCCGGCGGAGAGGAGGATGAGGCCGTAGGTGGAGAGGGTGTAGACGTAGATGTGGCGCGCCGTTGCGGCCGCCGGCGTGGGCTGCCCCTCCGCCGATTCGATGCGCCAGTGGAACGCCCAGACCCCGGCCCACACGAGCGGGACGGCGAGGTCGGCGAGGTCCGCACCAACCCCGTCGATCAGGTCGCCGATGAACAGCGTGAGGGAGAACGCGATGGTTATCGCGGCTGCGCCGAGGACGAGGTAGACGTATACCTTGCGGCCCAGCGCCCCTGCTTCGACGGGGTGACGCTCCACGGACCGCTGCGCCGTGCGCCAGAGCAGGGCCCACACCGCGAACCCGACGCCTCCCGCGGCGATGCCGAACGCAAGCGCGCTCGCTCCCTCGCCCGCGATGACGTCGCCGGAGACGGAGGCGAGCAGGGCCCCGGTGAGCAGCGCAAGTCCGCTTGCGGCGGTGATGAGCGCGGCGAACGCGAGGCCGTACAGGAAGATGCGGCGCGTCGTCCCGATGCCGGGGTCGCCGCCTGCGCCTCGCGACCGGAGCGCGAGCGCGACAATGCTGCCCGCTCCTCCGACGAGGACGAGCATCGCGAGGATCGGGATGATGAGGAAATCGAAATCTGAAAACAGCATGGTTACGGCTCCGCTATCGAGACTGTGGCTGGGGGGGTGGGGGTTGCCTTGGGCGCGCACCACCATCCCGGCCATCCGGGTTCGGTCAGCCGCCATTCTCCCTGTTCACGAACCAGGTGGTACGCCGCGTCGTAGCTGTTGACGGAGCCGCCGAAAAGTGGGACTTCTCCCGGCGCGTCCACTTCCGTGACTTCGATCGTGACGGTGGCCTCTTCGTCGCCCTCGTCCGTGCGCACCAGCCGGATACTGAACGAATCTCGGGGTATCGAGAAACGGCCGTCGTAGACGGCATCCAGGTCGCACTCCTCGCGCACCTTTTCTCTCAGCAGCGCGTAGGCGCCGTTCGCGTCCTCCCCCTGCACCGCCAGGATGTAGTCCTGCACCGCGCGCCCCGGCGACCCCTCAGGCAGGAGGTCGGGCTCGCGGTCGCGGTTGAAGACGGCCATGGCGAGGCTGAACGCGATGACCAGGGTGACGATAACGACGGCCCCCGCGAGCCACCGGCCGGACGAGCTCCGTGGGATCATCCGGAGTTCCCGGTCGTGGACTCCACTGCCCGCACCTCGAACCTCCCGGCCTCGGTCGTCTTGTCGGCGAACGCCGTCACGACCATCGTAACAGGCCGCTCGACGCGGAACGACGCGACGCCGGCGTCGTCCACGGGCACGGGCGTGACCCTTGCCGTGTTTCCCGCGCCCTCGACCAGCCGGATGACGAACCGCTGTTCGACTCCCGTGCCGCCGATGCGCACGAACCCGTCCGCCTGCCATGCGCCGTCCGTCTCCACGTCGTCGAAGAAGTCGATCTCGTGGACGGCGACGTCGTCGATGCACCAACCGCTCCCGGTGGTCGAGTCGTCGGTGAGGTAATCGAAGCGCAACAGCACTTCCTGCCCCGTGAACGGCGTGAGGTCGGCGCTCTCCAGCCGCCAGCCGCGCGACGCGCCGGTGTAGGACGGCCCGAACGCGACGAGGAAGGGGTCGTCCGTTGTCGCGCTGGTGGCGTCCAGGATGTCCCACGACTCTCCGCCGTCGGTGGAGACGGAGACGTAGCCGCGGTCCCAGTGCTCCTCGATCTCCCACCACGACTGGTAGCGGAGCGTGGCCTCGCTGACGCCCGTGAGGTCGACGGCGCGAGTGAGGCTGGAGTGGAGCGAATCGCCGGTGTTGCTCCACCAGCACGCGCCGCCGCCGAACGGCTCCACGGGCAGGAGCGGCGTCGTTTCCTCGCCGGTGAACGTCACGTCCAGGGCAACGTCCGCGTCGATGTCCAGCAGCCACGCGCCCATCTGGGTCGCCTCGCCGCTGACGCTTCCCGGCGCGTCGAGCGTGCGCTCCGCGTGGATGGCGGGCGCGGCGTCCGCGTAGCCGTGGGGCGGCACCGAGCCGCCGGAGACGTTCGCGGCGAGCCAGTCTGCGAACAGGTCCTCGAACCCGGTCCCCGGGTGCGTCGCGTCCAGCACAGCCTGTACGCCCTCCTGGCCGTCGGCCCCCTCCGCGGCGATCTGCGCGATGGCGTCTTCGCCCAGCCGCTCCGCGATGTAGGCGGAGAAGAGCGCGGCCCCGGCGTAGTTGGGCAGGGGATTCTCCTGGATGGGCGGCCAGTCCCGGATCGAGACCTCTGGCTGCGCGCGGTAGTAGAAGAACGGGATGCCGTCGTAGCCGAGGGTGCGCGCTGCGAATTCCGCGAATCCCTCGTGCACCCACGCCGACTCGGTTGGGTCGGCGTGCCAGTGGACGAGGTGCTGCAGTTCGTGCGCCAGCACCGCGGGGTAGAAGCCGCTGTCGAGGGGCTGGCTGTCGTTCAGGTAGAGCCCGACGCGCTCGTTGCTGTGCGCGCGGACGGCGGCAGGGAGCGCGTCCCCTGCGCTGAAGTAGCCGCCTACGCCGGGGAACGTCCCATGAACGATGGCGATCTTGCCGGGGAGCGAGCCGCCGGGCAGGACGAGCTCCAGCACGCCGGGGAGGATGGTGTCCTCGAAAGCGCCCGCGGCCTCGGCCAGCGCATCCTCGTCGACCTCGGCGTCCGTGCGGAAGTACCAGACGGCGTTGGGGGTCACGAGCCGCACGGTGGCGTCGAACTCGAACGTCGCGTTGTCGACCAGGTCGAAGCCGGTGAAGCGCCGGGTGAAGCCGACCTCCTCGCTCGCGTAGAGCGCCTCGGTGGGGACGGGTGTGGCCGTGACGCCGGCGAAACGTCGTGCGAGTGCGAAGTCGTCGCGTTCGGGCGCGTCCGGGACGTCGGCGAAAGGGGTGGGGGTCGGAACGGGCGTATCCAGGGGAATGACCACTGGCGTGGGGAAGGGCGTGGGCGTGGCGGTCGGCTCCGATGTCGGCGTGGGGGTTGCGTCCGCGCAGGCGGACGCGGCGAGCACAAGTGCGGCGACGGCGATGGGGGCGGGCAAGCGCACGGCTAGTTGAAGTTGTCCATCGCGTAGTTGACGCCTTGCGTGAGCCACGCCTCGGCTGCGTCGGCGGCGCGTGTGATGGCGGATTCCGCCTCCGGCGCCTCCTCCGCTGTGAACGCGCCGAGTACGTAGCCCACCGTCTCTCCCTGCGGCCTGCCGATGCCGATGCGGAGGCGGGCGTAGTCCTGGGTGCCGAGCGCGGCATTGATGGAGTTGAGGCCGTTGTGGCCGCCGGAGCCGCCGCTGGCGCGCATCCGGATCCTCCCCCGCGGCAGGGCCAGGTCGTCCCGGACGATGAGCACCGAGGCCGCGCCCCCGCCGCAGCCGGCCCTCGCCGAGCGCACCGCCTCGCCGGAGACGTTCATGAACGTGCGTGGCTTGACGAGCACGATGCGCTTGCCGCTCAGGCGTCCCTCGCCGAGCTGCGCAGCCCGGCGCTTGTCGTTCAGCGATATGCCCGCTCGCTCGGCGAGTTGGTCGATGCACATGAATCCTGCGTTGTGGCGAGTCCCCGCGTACTTCGGACCGGGGTTGCCGAGCCCCACGATGACGAGCGTCGCCTCCCGCTCCGTCGTCCTGCGCCGCACCAACCGGCCCAGCAGCCCGCTACGCATCGGCTGCCTCTTCGGGGGGGAGAGTTCCCGTCGTTCCTGCGGAGGCAGGGACCTCGCCTGGGTGTAAGTCCCCCTCCGCAAGTGCCGTCAGCTCATCCTCCGAGAGGATGGTCACGCCAAGGCGTTCCGCGTCGTCGCGCTTGGAGCCCGGCTCCTCTCCCAAGACGACGTAGTCCGTCTTCTTGCTGACGCTGCCGCTCACCTGTCCGCCGCGCTCCTTGATGAAACCCTCCGCCTGCGAGCGCGTGAACCCCTCCAGCCGCCCGGTGACGACGAAGCGCATGCCATCGAACGGCATTGGCCTGTCCGCCTGCGGGGCGTCCCACCCCTCCGGCACCGCCAGCGCGACCCCGGCCTCGCGGAGCCGCCGCACGATGGTCCGGTTGCCCTCGTTCTCGAAGTGCGAGGCGATGCCCGCCGCGACGATGGGGCCGATGCCGGGCACCGCCTCCAGCTCCTCCTGTGCCGCGTCCATGAGCCGCTCCACGCTGCCGAACCGCCGCGCGAGCAGTTCGGCGGTCTCGCCGCCGACGTGCAGGATGCCCAGCCCCGAGATGACCGACGGCAGCGGGCGCTGCTTGCTCGCCTCAATGGCCGCCAGCAGGTTCGTTGCGGACTTCTCACCCATGCGCTCCAACGCTTCCAGCTGCTCCTGCGTCAGCGCGTAGATGTCCGGGAGGTCCCGGATCGTGGCGAGGTCCTCATTGGGATGGAGGTAGACCTGCCGGGTCACGAGGCCGCTGGCGGGGTACATGCCCAGCAGTTGCGCGACGAGCTTCTCGCCGAGCCCCTCGATGTCCATCGCTGCCTGCGATACGAAGTGCCGGATGCGCTCGTACTGCTGCGCGGGGCAGGCGGCGTTGACGCAGCGGTGCGCCGCCGCGCCCTCGTCCCGGACGATGCCGGTGCGGCACGCCGGGCAGAGCGCGGGCATCTCGAACTCGGCCTCCTGACCCGTGCGACGCTCCAGCACGGGGCCGACGACCTGCGGGATGACCTCGCCGGCGCGCTCCACGACAACGTAGTCGCCGACGCGGATGTCCTTCCGGCGGATGTCGTCCTCTTTGTGGAGCGTCGCCTGCCTCACGGTGACGCCGCTCACCTGCACGGGCTCCAGGACGGCGTAC
>JAPOOH010000247.1 GCA_026713505.1 Chloroflexota bacterium
CACCGCGTCGGCGACCACATCGTGCCCATCGTCCCCGCCGCCATCATCTTCGACCTCGGAGTCGGCAATGGCATGGTGCGCCCCACCGCAACCGAGGGCTACGCGGCGGCTGAAGCCGCAACCGGCGCCCCCGTGCTGCAGGGCAGCCTCGGAGCGGGCACCGGCGCGACCGTCGGCAAGGCGCTGGGACGCGAGCGCGCCATGAAGGGCGGCGTCGGCAGCGCATCGCTCGACCTCGGCGACGGAGTTGTCCTCGCGGCGCTGACCGTCGTCAACGCCGTCGGCGGCGTGCACGACCCGGACACCGGCGCACTGCTCGCGGGCTCGCGCGGCGCGGACGGGACCCCGCTCGAGAGCGCCGCGCTCTACGCGAGCCACGACTACGGCAGGACCCCGGCGCAGGGCCCGACCGCCCTCGGCAACACGACGATCGGCGTTGTCGCGACCAACGTCCGCCTGACCAAGACGCAGGCGAACCGTCTGGCGACGCTCGCCCACGACGGCCTCGCGCTCGCGATCAGGCCCGCGCACACGGTTCACGACGGCGACACGATGTTCGCGCTCGCCACCTGCGAGATCGACGCGCCGGAAGAGTTCGCACGCCTCTGCGCGCTGACGCCAACGGTCGTCGCCCGCTCCGTCGTTGCGGCCATCGAGCACGCCGAAGGCCTGCACGGCTACCCGACATCCAGGAGCGTGAGCCATGGATGAACGTCCAGCCATCGCGTTCATCGGCGCAGGACGCGTCGCGGGCATGCTTGCCCGCGCCTTCGCCGAGCTCGGCTACCCGGTTCCCGCCGTCGCGAGCCGCTCACCGCAGTCGGCACAGCGCGTCGCATCGCTCCTGACGGGTTGCCGGGCCGTCTCCCTGCAGGACGCCGCCAACTCCGCCGGCGTGGTCTTCATCACGACGTCCGACGGCGCGGTAAACGAGGTGGCGTCGGGCGTAGCTTGGCGGGCAGGGCAGGGCGTGGTCCACTGCAGCGGCGCGCTGACGTGTGAACCCCTGGCGCCAGCGCGCGCGGCGGGAGCGTCCGTTGGCTCTTGGCACCCATTCCAGACATTCGGCGGCGAGACCACGCTCGCGGGCGTGACGTTCGGCATCGAAGCGGAGGGCGAACTGCTCGCATTCCTGGAGCGTCTCGCTTCGGAGGTCGGCGGTCATCCACTTCGGGTCCCCGCAGATGCGCGTGCGCTCTACCACGCGGCCTCCGTACTGAGCTGCGGCTACCTGACGACGCTGCTGGGCGAGGCCCGCACGCTCTGGACCCGCGCCGGCCTCCCCCCGGAGCAGGCGTTCCAGGCGATAACCCACATCGCGCGCACGACCGTTACCAATATCGAACGCTTCGGCGCCGAAACCGCACTCACCGGCCCGACCTCGCGCGGCGACACGGGCACAGTGCAGTTGCACCTGGAAGCGGTGCGGGGCGTCGCGCCGGAGCTGCTGCCGCTCTACCGGGAGATCTGCCTGCGCTCTGTCGAACTGGCGCGGGAGGCGGGACGGGCAGGCGGGGACATGGACTTGCGGCCGCTGCTCGCCGAGTACGAGGAGGGAGGCGCAGGTTCGTGAGGATACGCACGTCGAAACTGATGGAGATGAAGCAGGCCGGCGAGCCCATCGTGTGCGTGACCGCCTACGACTACACGATGGCGCGGCTCGTGGACGAGGCCGGCATCCCCGTCGTCCTGGTGGGCGACAGCCTCGGCAACGTCGTGCTCGGCTACGATTCGACCATCCCGGTGACGCTGGACGACGTGCTCCACCACACCCGGGCGGTCGTCCGCGGCGCAAAGGATGCGCTCGTCGTGGCGGACATGCCGTTCATGACCTACAGCGTGAGCGTGGAGGACGCGCTGCGCAACGCGGGGCGGTTGCTGCAGGAGGGCGGCGCGCAGGCGGTGAAGCTGGAGGGAGGCGCGTTCGTGGCGGAGACGGTGCGCCGCCTCACTGAGACGGGCATCCCTGTGATGGGGCACCTGGGGCTGACACCGCAGTCCGTCCACCAGCTGGGTGGCTATCGCGTACAGGGACGCACCGCCGATCAGGCGCGGCGCCTGCTGGACGACGCGCTCGCCATCGAGGACGCCGGGGCTTTCGCCATCGTCCTGGAGACGGTGCCGGGCAACGTGGCGAAGGCCGTGACGGACAGGCTCACCGTGCCGACCATCGGAATCGGTGCGGGACCGGGGTGCGACGGCCAGATACAGGTGCTGCACGACATCCTGGGGCTGGGTACACGCCAGCCGCGCCACGCGAAGCGCTACGCGGAGCTGAGCGCTGCAACGCTCGACGCACTGCGCCGCTACAAGGACGAGGTGAGCGTGCGCAGCTTCCCGAGCGCGGAGCATACGACCGAGGCCGACGCCGCAGTCGTGGCGGAGATGCCGGGCACGGACGGCTGACCGATGCAGCAGGTCGAGACCGTCGCGGCGTTGCGCTCGGCGCTGCGGGACGCGCCGCGCCCCGTCGGCCTCGTCCCGACGATGGGCGCGCTGCATGACGGCCACCTCGCGCTGGTGCGCGCGGCCCGTGAGGAGTGCGCGACCGTTGCCGCAACCATCTTCGTGAACCCCACGCAATTCGGCCCCAACGAGGACCTGGACCGCTATCCCCGCACGCTGCCCGGTGATCTCGCGCTGCTGGAGCAGGAGGGAGTCGATTGCGTCTTCACGCCCTCGGTGGAGGAGATGTACCCGGCGGGCTTCGTCACCACCGTGCACCTGGACGGCCCCGCGCTGCCGCTGGAAGGCGCCGCGAGGCCCGGCCATTTCGACGGCGTGGCGACGGTCGTGGCGAAGCTGCTGCTGCAGTCGCTGCCGGACCGCGCCTACCTCGGACGGAAGGACGGCCAGCAGACGGCGGTCGTGCGGCGGCTGGTGCGGGACCTGGACATCCCCACCGAGATCGTCGTGGTGCCCACAGTGCGGGAGGCGGACGGCCTTGCGATGAGCAGCCGGAACGCCTACCTCACTTCGGAGCAGCGCGCCGCGGCGCCGGTGGTGTTCCGCGCGCTCTCGGCTGCGCGGGACCGGTTCCGCGCGGGACAGCAGGAAGTCGCCGCGTTGGAGGAGGCGGCCCGCAGCATGATCGAGGCGTCGCCGCTGGCGTCGGTCGAGTACGTCGCCGGGGTCGACCCGGAGACGATGGCAACGTGGGGCGGGCGCGGGCCGTGCATGCTCGCCGCTGCCGTCCGAATCGGCAGTGTGCGGCTCATCGACAACGTTATCCTCGACTGATTGAAGGTGCTGGTCTCTCTCCCATATGGGGAGTGCAAGGGGGCGGAACCCCGCTGCCGGAGGGTCCCCACAAGCGTTCGGGCGGTTGGTTGGGAAGAACTACGTCGCGCCGCGCGTTCCCTAGATCTCGCGGGTGAGGGTCGCGAGGAACTCCTGGTTGCTCTTGGTGCGGCTCATGCGCTCGATAACGCGTTCCGCGGCCTCGATGGGGTTCATCGCGTCCGTCGAGATGAGCGAGCTCATGCGGCGCAGCAGGTACACCTGCCGCAGCGTCAACTCGTCCAGCAGCAGTTCCTCGCGACGCGTCCCTGAGCGCTGGATATCGATCGACGGGAACGTGCGGCGCTCGGCGAGCCGGCGGTCCAGGTGCAGCTCCATGTTGCCGGTGCCCTTGAACTCCTCGTAGATCACGTCGTCCATGCGGCTGCCCGTCTCGACCAGGCACGCAGCCAGGATGGTGAGGCTCCCGGCCTCCTCGGTGTTGCGCGCCGCGCCGAAGAAGCGCTTGGGCGGGTAGAGCGCGACGG
>JAPOOH010000611.1 GCA_026713505.1 Chloroflexota bacterium
GCGTGGGATCCTGCTGCTGCTGGCGCGGCTGGCGCTGCGGGCCGGCGATGTGGTTGACCTGTGCCTCGGCGATATTGACTGGGACAAAGCCGAGATCCGTGTTGTGGGCAAGTCACGACGGCAGACGGTACTGCCCCTGCCTCAGGATGTCGGCGACGCCCTCCATGCCTATATAGCGACGGTGCGGCCACACGTACACGAAGAGAAAGTCTTCCTCTGCGCCAATGCGCCCTGGCGCCCCTTCCCTGAGGCGAGCAACGTCAGTTCCGTGGCGCGCAGTGCGCTGGACCGTGCCGGGATCGCCACGCATGCCCACCGCGGGCGCGGCGCCCATGTGTTCCGCCACTCCCGGGCCACCCAGTTGCTTCGGTCCGGCGCAACGCTCGAGGTGATCCAATCGTTGCTTCGGCATGACTCTTGCAACAGCACCGCGATCTATGCCAAGGCCGATGCGGTCATGTTGCGGGAAGTCGCTCAACCCTGGATCGGAGGCGTGCGGCAATGACGATGAAACTGACCCTTACCGACCGGGTCGAGCGCTTTGTCGCGATGAAGCGGAGGCTCGGCTACCGGTTCGCGCGAAACGCTTCGCCGCTACGGAACTTCGCGCGGTTCGCCGAAGATCGTGGCGAGACATCCCTCCGTTCCGGGACCGCCGTCGAGTGGGCATCGACAGCGGGACCGCAATCCGAGCGGATCAGGAGACTGCATGCGGTTCATGCGCTTGCCTGCTGGCTGCACGCTGAGGATGCCCGCCACGAGATACCACCCCGTGACGCTCTGGGCTATCGGTCCGGACGCAGGCCGAAGCCGCATCTGATATCGATCCCGGACACCCGGATACTGCTGACGGCGGCGCTCGCCATGCCGCCTGTCGGGAGCATCGCCCCGCTGACCTGGCATTACCTGTTCGGTCTCATCGCCGTAACCGGGCTGCGCATCGGCGAGGCCCTGGCCCTGACTTTGAACGACATCACCCCGGACGGTCTCGTCGTCCGCGACGCCAAGTTCGGCAAGTCCCGAATGGTGGCGCTGCACCCGACCACCCGGGACGCACTGAACCGCTACCTGTCGGTGCGGCGCAAGGAGCAAACCCCGGACGAACACCTGTTCGTGATCACCACGGGCGGGCCGCCGTGCTACTCCAGGGCACAGAAAGTCTTCCAGAGGATCGCGCAACAGACCGGGATCCGCGATCCCGGTTCACCCCGCGGTCCAACGCTCCATTCACTGCGCCACTCCTTCGCCGTGCGGTCACTTGAGAACCTGGAACCCGGCGCCGATCCGAGCCGCCACATGCTGGCGCTCGCGACCCACCTCGGCCACTCCAGAGTCTCGCATACCTACTGGTACCTGGAATCCACCCCGGCGCTAGTGCGCGGCATCGCCGAGGCGGCGGAAAAAGCTCATATGAGTGGGAGGAACCATGACTGATCTTGCCCCTCACCTCACTGCCTTCCTCCAAGCGCACCTGCCCAACGAGCGGCGCTTCAGCCGACACACCGTGCAGGGCTACACCGATTGCTTCCGGTTGCTCGTCCTCTACGCGGCGGAGGAGACCCGGGTGCGCCCCTGCGCCCTGAAGATCGAGCACTTCACGGTGGCGCTCCTGTTGGCCTTCCTCGAGTTCCTGGAGCGGGAACGCAACAACAGCGTCGCCACCC
>JAPOOH010000248.1 GCA_026713505.1 Chloroflexota bacterium
AGAGGACGCCTAGGCCGTCCACGAGACGTGGCCGTACAGGTCGGCGGGCTGCGGCTTGCTCTTGAAGACGGCGAATTCTGCCTTCGACGCCGCGACGGTCGTGTCCGCGCCGTGGCCCGGCAGCACGAGCGAGCCGTCCGGCAGCGTGAGCAGCCGCTCCTCGATGCTCGCCACGACCTGCCGCAGGTCGTCGGGGGTGTTGGTGCGGCCAGGGCCGCCGGGGAAGAGCGTGTCGCCGGAGACGAGCGTGCCGTCGGTGAAGAGGCAGAGTGCGCCGGGCGTGTGGCCGGGCGTGTGCAGCACGCGGATGCGTGTCGATCCGACAGTAAGCTCGTCGTTGTGGGCCAGCAGCGCGTCCGGCTCACCGGGCAGCCTGCGGGCGTCGCTCTCGTGCACCGAGACCGGGAGGTCGGTGAGTCGCTTGAGGTCGGCGTAGCCAGCGACGTGGTCCGGGTGCGTGTGCGTGACGATGACGCCCTTCACCTGGAAGCCATCCGCCTCGCTCAGCAGCCGCTCGATCTCCGCGGGCGCGTCGACGAGGTACGCCTCCTTCGTCGCCGGGTCGGCGATGACGTAGCCGTTGTTGTCGTATGGCCCCATGCTGGCGACCTTGAACACGAGATGCGGGCCATCGTAGACGAGCGTCATGCGGAACTCCTCCGGCGGGTGTCTGCACAGGATAACGCGGCGGGTGGGGCGCCGGGTGCTATGCTGCGCGCCGCACGAACGTGACGGAGGCGTGGAACGTGGAAGGCTCGTTGAAGGAAGCGGTGCGCGAGTACGCGCTCGGACTGCCCGGAGCGTGGGAGGACCACCCGTGGGGCGAGAGCGCCATCAAGGTGGGGAAGAAGGTGTTCGCGTTCCTGGGTGTGCCGGGGACGGGTTTCGGCATGGGCGTGAAGCTGCCCTACTCCTCAGGCGCGCTCCTCACGATGCCGTTCGTGCGTGCGGCGGGCTACGGCCTCGGCAGGAGCGGTTGGGTGGAGATGACGTTCGGGGAGGACGACGCCGGCGCTCCGCCGCTCGACCTGCTGCTGGAGTGCGTCGAGGAGAGCTACCGCGCCATCGCGCCCAGGACGCTCGTGAAGGAGCTGAACGCGCGGGCAGGGTAGGGGCTCAGGCCTGAACAGGCGTCGCTTGGTGGAACAGCAACTGCCAGCCGTTCTCCGTCTGCAGCCAGAGGGAACTGCGGTTCGCGACCTGCTCCTCGCCCTGGTACATCTCGACCGTGGTGTAGGTCGCCTGCACGACGTCCGGGCTGAGCAGCCGGACGTCGAAGCCGGGGAGCGGCAGCCTGGCATTGATGGGCTCCGTGGGGATTGCGAGCGTGTCTTCACGGCTGTAGGTGCGGCCCGACCTGCCGAACTCGAAGAAGCCCGGTGCGAGGACAGCCTCCATCCACTCAGGGTCGAACCGCGTCTCGGCGCGCCAGAGACCTTCTTCCAGTCGTTCCAGGTGCTGCCGGTCCTGTTCGCTCAGCTCCATGCCGGGTGGTCCTACCGCAGCGCGGGGAGGACTTCCGCTGCCGCGAGGCGTATCGCGCCCTCGACGACCTCGCGCGGCGTGCCCGGCCACCCGAAGCGCAGCGACGCGTGCGTGACGCCGATGTCGGCGAAGCGCTGCAGGTCGGCAATGACGTCGTCCGGACTGCCGACGATGAAGCGGCCCTCGGCCAGTTCCTCGAACGGCGCGGTGAAGTCTTCGTCGCCGGGGAGCGCCTTGTCCTGTCCCCACGCGGCGTACGCCTTGTACTTCCCTTCCAGGAACGGACGCGCCGTCGCGATCGCCTTCTCGCGCGTTGGCGCGACGAACGTCTCGCGCGACATCGGCAGGGTGTCGATGGGCGGGTGGCCGTGCTCCGCGCGCACCGTCTTGTACAGCTCCACCTGCCGTGCCAGCGTGTCGAACGGCGCGTGCGGGTTGAGGTACCACGTCTCACCGGTTCGGGCGATGCGGCGCACCATGCCGTCGCCATTCGCCGCGATCCAGATGCGCGGGTGCGGCTGCTGGATCGGGCGTATGCCGAGGTGGACGCCGGTAACCTTCGTGAAGCGGCCCTCGAACGTCACCTCGCCGCCCGCCCAGAGCTGCCGGGCGAGGCGCAGGTTCTCGAACATGCGCGCGATGCGGTCCTCGTGCGTGACGCCGAAGGCTTCGTACTCCTCGTCGCGGTAGCCGAGCGCTGCGTTGATAATGACGCGCCCGTTCGTGAGCACGTCCAGCGTCGCGACGTCCTCCGCCATCTGCACGGGGTTCTGCAGTGGGATGAGGACGGTGGAGAGCATGTCCATGTCGCCGGTCTCGGCGCTGATGCGGGCGAGCGCGATGAGCGGCTGCAGCATCTGGAACGGATGCGAGAGGTAGTGCTGCCCGGCGTAGATGTAGTCGAATCCCAGCTCGCGCCCGACGCGGACGAGGTGGAGCACGTCGGCGAACCGCTGCACCATGTCGCCGTCGCCGGAGTGCTGGAGGAGGCCTGAGAGGGAGAGTCCGAACTTCATGATGCCGCGTCCAGCCGCGCGATGCCGGCCTGCATAGTCGTGAGCTCGGTGATGATCTCCCTGATGCGGGCCCGGTTCTGCCTGCTCTCAGTTTGGATGTCCTGTACCCATTCGTTGTGGGACTGCATCCATTCCTCGTGCCCCCGAATCCATTCCTCTATCGTCTGCAGGTGCCTGTCGTGCGACTGCTGCTCCTGCTCCATCCGGTCCATCGCTTGGACGAGGTTGGCTATGGCCCTCGCGTGCATCTCCATGCGGTCCGGTGAACTCATGGACGTCTCCTCCGTGCGCGGCGATTATACCAACGCGTGTCCCGCGCCAACGACCGCCGCGTGTCACTCGTTCGGCTCCCTCTGTTACGAGGGGCTCCAACCCTCACCCTCACCCCCTCCCAAGCTTGGGAGAGGGGACCAAACGCCGAACGACCCTCTCCCACGGTTGGGAGAGGGGATCAAACACCCGAACGACCCTCTCCCACACTTGGGAGAGGGGACCAAGCACCCGAACGCCGCCGACGCCGCTGCTATGATTTCCGTGCGACCGACACCGCCGGATGGAGGACGAGACCGATGGACCGCACAGCCCAGATCGCGCAGCGCATCGTTGGCGCGCGCATATTCGAGTAC
>JAPOOH010000249.1 GCA_026713505.1 Chloroflexota bacterium
CCCACAGGGGCATGGCGTTGCGGTTGCGCACCTCCTGCAACAGCAGGTCCATGTCCTCGATGCGGCTCTCACTCGCGCTGTTGGTCATCGCTCACCTCCGCAGGTTGCCGCAACGGTACGTCGCACGCAGGGCTGGGGTCAAACGGACGAAATGCCCTCGGGCTCACCACGCGTGAGCAGGTAGGCGTTGATCGCCAGCGCGCAGATGACCGTGATCAGTGCGACACCGGCCATCATGACGAATACCCACTGCACCCCCGGCCCGTCCGCCAGCAGCCCGCCGCCGACGCCCGCGAGCGCACCGATGCCAAAGCCCGTAAGCGAAGTGAGCGCGTACGCGCGCCCCTGCAGCCGCTCAGCAGCGTAGTCCGAGATCATCGCGACGGCTGTCGGCTGGGCCAGGAAGTTGAAGAACACGAACACAGACGCGCCGATGAGCAGGATCCAGCCGTCCCACGCGGCCATCACGAGCAGCGGGGGTATCGTGAGCGCGGCCGCCGGAACGAGCAGCCGCTCGCGCCGGAAGCGCTCGCCTATCTCGCCGCCGGCGTACTGCCCGGCGACTCCGAACAGGAGCGCGATCGTGGCCGCCGCTCCACCGATGACCACCGGTTCGAAACCGAAGACGTCGAAGCCCAGATTCTCACCCAGGTGCAGCGGGAGGAAGAGCGTGAGCCCCCGGAAGATGAACCCGAAGCACGCGTTGATGACGAACATCAGCACGAGCGGCACGAGCAGGCTCCGGGCACGCAAGCTTGGACGCGGACGCTGTGCGGACGGGTCCCCGCTGTCCGGCGGCGACCGGAACGCCGTGACCGAAACGACGAGCGAAAGCACGGCGAAGACGAGGAATGCGCCGCGCCAGTTCCACGCTCCGGCGATGGCCGCCGCGATCAACGGCGCAAGCGCCGTCCCCAGGTTGCCGCCGGCGCCGTGGATGCCCAGCGCCCGCGCGCGGCTCCGCACGCTCCGGCTGATGACGGACAGCCCCGCGGGATGGTACAGCCCGCCGAGTATCCCCATGAGCACGAGCGCGGCGCCGAGCACGCCGACATTCGGAGATGCCGCCGCGAGCAGCGCGGCAACGCCGCCTCCGCCGATGGAGAGCGCGACCGTGCGCTGCGAGCCAAGCCGGTCTGCCATGGCTCCGGCGGGCAGCGCAGCGAACGCGTAGGCCAGCGACGTGGCGGCACCCAGGGCGCCGAGCGCCGCCACCGTGACGCCGAACTCCAGGGCGACGACGATGAGCACCGCGCCGTAGACAAGCTCCACGGCGTGGTTCAGCCCATGTGCGACGCTGGTTGACGCGACGATGCGGCGTTCCTCCAGCGTCATGCGGCCTGCGGTGTCGGAATAGGCGGCCATCCCGCCCAGTATGCCATGAGACGGAGCGGAACGGGCATGGGAAGGCCTGGGGGGCCTTCAGGGTGCGCGGCCTTCTCCTGGCACCATAGGGAATAATGACGTGCGGTTGACTTTGCTCAGGGTTGAGTGTTAGCGTCCGCGCGCTTGCATATCCAATGCGATAGTGCAGCGTCTTTCCGCGACGATTTGCGGAAAGCGGAAGTTGGAGGCAAAGCCATGGGCGCACTTCATCGAAGAAGCGACAAATTGGGAGGCTCGGCTATGCGTGCACGAAGCAGTCTGAAGTGGATGTGGCCAGTCCTGGCCTCATTGGGGCTCTTGGTTGGCCTCGCGGTCTGCGGGTCTGAAGACCCCACGCCGACGCCCACTCCAACGCCGACGCCAACGCCGGCGCCCGCCGCGGCGGCAACGGCTGAGCCGGCAGCGCCAACGGCTGCTCCCGATCCCACGCCGACGCCGGACACCTCGTTCGAGGCGCAGTGGGCACAGCTCATCGCGGATGCCCAGGCCGAGGGTGAACTCGTGCTCAGCCTGGGCGGCACCGACTCGCGGCACATCCGGGACACACTCACGGAGTTCGGGAAGAAGTTCGACATCAGGATGATTGCCAGCACGGGCAGCGGCAGCGCCAACACGACCCGCATCCTGGCAGAGCGCGCCCGTGGACGCTACACCGCCGACTACAACCTGGCGGGAACCTCGTCGACGCAGCGGATGATCGAGGCGAACGCCCTGGTGCCCGTCGAGCCGTTGATCGTCGACCCGACGATCCTGAACCGCACTCCGGAGCACTGGCACCTCTCACCGAAGGTGTGGTGGTCCGACGTCGACAACCTGTACTCGATGGCAGACCAGCTCAATATCGCCAACTTCGAGGACCTCTGGTACAACACCGACAGGTTGAGCGAGGCGGAAGCGGCCCAGATCACATCGTGGTGGGACATCGCCGACCCGAAGTGGGCCGGCGAGATCGCCATGGCCGGCTACGCAACGCGGGGCAGCGGCGCGACCGGACGCGTACGCATCCACCTGGGCCTGGGCCAGGAGTACTGGGAAGCGGTCACGAGGAACGCAGCCGAGGGCAACCACGTCCTGGACTTCTCTGACTACCGGGGCTGCGCTGAGCTGGTGGCCCGCGGCGCCGTGACCTTCGGTTTCGGCTGCGACAGAGAGATACGTCCGCTGGCCGAGTCCGGCCTGCCCCTGAAGGCGATCACGGACACGATGGTCATGGAGGAAGGCCTGTCGGCAGAGGTCGGCGGGACCGGGTCAGTGATCGACCAGGCGCCTCACCCGAGGGCGGCGCAGCTCTTCGTGAACTGGTGGTACAGCCAGGACGGCATGGAGACGGACGTCAACTTCACGCGCAACTTCGCGCCGGCTCCCAAACTGCGCTCGGACGTCGGACAAGGCAAGGTCCCGGACGCTGAATGGAACCGCGTGGGGCAA
Organism: Chloroflexota bacterium; assembly: GCA_026713505.1. Lineage (GTDB taxonomy): Bacteria > Chloroflexota > Dehalococcoidia > Lucifugimonadales > Australimonadaceae > Bin16. The sequence continues at coordinate 2,815 of JAPOOH010000249.1, forward strand.
CTGCAGAGCCTGCTCGACAGGGACGCTGTGTTCGTTATCGACCAGGGCAGCGATGTGTTCGAGGAAGCCCGGGCTACGTCGCTCGAGTACATGCAGGCGCTCTACAACGAGCTGGGCATCGTGTTCACGCCGTAGAGAACGATAAGGCACGACGGCGGCCGGGAAGTGAGGAATACACTTCTCGACCGCCGTGATGCAGGCCCGGCGCACGATGCGGCGGGCCCAGCGCGAGGAACACCAGGAACCAAGGACCAGAGCAGGCCATGATATCGGGCACCACGACCGCACCTCTCTCTGTCCTCAGAACATTTCTGCGGGCAGAGATGGGCACGTTCATCATGGCGCTGGTTATCATCTCGCTCAGCGTCTACCTGATCCTCCCGATGCTGATCCTCTTCTGGTTCAGCTTCGACGTCTCTTCGAACGTCCTCATCCCGCCCCGTGAGTGGGGCATCAGCAATTGGACGGGCGCCTGGGTGGACCCGCGCATACCGCAGGCGTTACTGAACTCCTTCCTCGTCTGGTTCTTCGTGATGATCATCGCGTTCCCCATCTCCGTGGCGATCGCGATGATCCTCGCCCGGACCAAGATCCCCTTCTCCCACGGACTGGAGTTCTTCTTCTGGATCGCCTACATGTTCCCCGCCCTTGCAAGCACCATCGGCTGGATGATGATGCTCGCCCCCTCCACCGGATTCCTGAACGTGGCGCTGGCCACGCTGCCCTTCATCGACGAAGGGCCCTTCAACATCTTCAGCCTGGAGGGGATCGTCTTTGCGAGGATCATGGCGGACGGGATCGCCTACAAGGTGATCCTGTTTACGCCCGCCTTCCGCAACATGGACCAGGCGCTCGAGGAAGCGGGGCGCGTCTCAGGCGCTTCCAAGCTCGGCACGATCATGAAGGTGACGCTGCCGGTGATGGCCTCACCGCTGATCCTGGTGTTCGCGCTGCACCTCATCCGCGTGTTCCAGGGGTTCGAGACGGAGTGGCTGCTTGGTGCGCGATGGGGGTTCTACGTCTACTCCACTCTCATCTACCTGCAGACGTCGCAGTTCCTGTACGGTCAGGCCGTGGTCGTGGCAAGCCTGACGCTCTTGATCATAGGGTTCATCTTCCCCCTGCAGCGCTGGGTAACCCGGCGCCGCCACTACACCACGATAACCGGCAGGTTCAGCCCCGGCCTGATCGACCTGGGCGGATGGAAGTGGGTCTTCTTCGGATCGATCCTCCTGCTGCTCATCCTGCTCACGGCGCTGCCGATCCTGGTGCTGATCATCGGGAGCTTCATGAACCATGTGGGCTTCTTCAACGCCACGCCCACCTGGACCCTGGACCACTGGCACAGGGTCTTCAACGACGAACTATTCTTCATCGGGCTGCGTACCACGCTGACGCTTGCCATCGTTGCGGGTATCGGCAGTCCCCTGCTCTTTTCGGTCATCGCCTACCTCATCGTGCGCAGTAAGTGGCGGTTGAGGTCGTCGCTGGACTCGATCATCTGGGTGTCGGCGGCCTTCCCAGGCATACTGTCGGCGTTAGGCTTGTTGATGCTCTTCTTGAGCGTGCCGGGACTCAATTGGCTATACGGCTCCATCTGGGCGCTCGTCATCGTCGTGATCATCTCGGGCAACACCACGGGCACGAACATCTTCAAGGGCGTGCTGGTGCAGGTGGGGGCGGACCTGGAAGAGGCCTCCCGCGTTTCAGGGGCCGGATGGTTCCGCACCTACTTCCGCATCGTCATCCCTGTCCTCATGCCGACGATGGTGCTGATCGGGATGTTGAATTTCATCTCAGCCGCGAACACGACCTCCAGCATCATCCTTCTCTCCTCTCGGGAGACGGTAACCCTCTCGCTCATAGCACTGGAGTGGGGAGGGGCTGACGTCGGCCAGGTAGAGGCGGCGGGAATCGTAACGCTGGTCATCATGGCCATGACGATAGGCGTGGCGCTCGTGATGCGGTCGTTCGCGCTGCGGGTGGGACTACGGCAGGACATGCGTGCCCGCGATGTTCAGGGCCAGCCCATCACCGCGGCAGGGAGAGCGCAATGAGTAGACGTCGACAGACGGACGGACGGGCCCGCGAGCGCAGGATGCGCGTCGAAGGTTCGCCGCGCCGTCCCCCAGAAACGCATGGAAACCAGGAGGTGCTCTGATGAGCAAGGAATTTACTGTCACATGGTTGCGTTCGAGAAGGCTGCTGGTGAGCGCCGCGGTGCTGCTGCTGCTCGCTGCGGTCGTCATGGCATTGCAACCTGCGTTCCGGGCGAGCGGGGCACCAGACGCGGCATCGAGGGCCCAGATGATGGAGGAAGGGTCGAAGGCCAGTGTCGTCTTCGAGATACATCCCACCTTCATCAAGTACCCGGAGGGGCGCATACGCGACCACGGCGTGTGGTTCGTCGGCGCGGGGCTTCAGCCCGAACAGGAAGTCAAGATCCGCATGGTCTGGGGCGCCGCAGGGATAGAGAACGACATCACCTCCGTCCTGGACGTAGGGTTCGATGAAGACCTCGGCGGGCTCTTCGCCAACGTCCACGGAGCGTTCGTGGTGGCGTTCGAGCGCGGGTTCAGGGGCGCGGCATCCGACTTCGTGTTCTACGGCGAGTGGGAGGCCGTCTCGTTCCGCCTCCATGACGCCATCACCGACGAGTTGCTGGCGGTTGCTCCCGCCGTCCTCTGCGGTCCCGCCCTGGAGGAGCCGTGGTGCAACGTCTCCTCTGAGCTGGTGCCCATCGAATAAGTGGCGGGAAGACAGATCGTTACCGGGGGCTGGCGCATAGCCCGCCTCCGGTAGAGCGCAGGACAGAAGAGCAGGAGGGACCACGATGACTACGGCGCTGCCCGACAGGAGATCGACCAACAGCTGGTGGCAGTCACCCTATGACCGCTGGCTCGTTTCCCAGGACGTACCAGTCTTCACCGGCTACTACGTAGAAGACCTGCGGACGATCGAGCTCGGCTGGTGGGAGTTGCGCGGATGTCCCGGCGCGGTGCTCAACCTCGTCGGCCACCAGGGCGTCACCGAGGCGCACGTCCTCCAGATCCCTCCCGGCGGGACAATCCCTCCGTTCCGCATGGCGGCCGAAGAGATCGTGTATGTCGTCGAGGGGCAGGGCATCGCCACCGTCTGGACGGACGGATACCCGCCGATCAACTTCGAGTGGCAGAAGCGCAGCCTCTTCCGCATCCCGTCCAACTACCACTACCAGTTGAGCAACGCGCGGGGCGACCAGCCGGCGCTGACGCTCCACGTCAGCTACCTGCCGCTGATGATGAGCATCCAGCCGCGCGAGGATTTCTTCTTCAACAACTCGTACGTCGACCCCACCGAGCTGTACGGCACCGAGGGCAATCCCTTCTCCGCAGAGGCCTACGCCGTGCGCGAGACGGTGGACCGCGGGGGCGTGAAGCACGAGACTCAGCAGTGGCACGCCAACTTCTTCCCGGACCTCAACGTCTGGGACAAGCTCAGGGCGTACGGGGGTCCGAACCGGCGCGCCTTCGGAGCCGGCATCACCTTCCCCAACTCCGCCATCCGAACCGGGATGATGGTGCTGCCGCCCCAGCGCTACCGGGCTGCGCACCGCCACGGCCCCGGCGTCACCATCGTGGGCGTCTCGCCCGGCAACGGCTTCGCCGTCATGTACCCGGAGGGCGGCGAGAAGGTCGTCTGCCCCTGGACGGACGCGAGCGTCTTCGTCCCGCCGAACAACTGGTTCCACCAGCACCTCAACCCTGGCGGCACGCAGAACCGGCAGCTGCGCGTATTCCCACCCAAAGCGCTCATGGGCTACGACGGTGGGCTGAACAAGGACATCCCGTTCATCGAGGAAGACCCCTGGGTGCGGGAGCAGTTCGAGGCCGCGCTCGCCGAGGAGGGTCTGCCGTCGCTCATGCCGCCCCAGTTGTTCGAGGACCCGGACTACATCTGGGAAGACCCGGAGATGGACGACAAGGACTAGGGGCAGGGCGTCGTTGACATCGTAACCGACCACTGGGTACTGTCTTCGTATGGAGACGCCACGCGATGACCGTACCCAGGAAGTCGAGCGTCGCAGTCTGCCCCCATTGCCTAAGTGGAAGGCCGGGCCGTTCCTGATAGATATCTCCGACCGCGATGAGATGCAGCGCGCCTTCGACGAAGATGACGAGACTCTGCGCCCGTTCTTCACCCACGAAGACCAGCCGCGCTGACCGCCCCCTACCCCACCGCTGCGCTGAGCTCCTCGCCTGACACGGGCGAGCCGTCGCGGTAGAGCACACTGTTGCCCACCACCGACGGTACGCGTTGGCCGGGCGTGAGCACGCCCACGAGGTTCAGCGGGTCCGACCCCGACACGCGCACGACCTCGCCGGACGGCGCGCGGCGGTTCACGGCACGCAGCGCGTCGACCGCCTCCGGCAGCGCGAACTGCTCGCCAACCAGGCCGGCGACGAACCGTCCGCCGCGTACCTCGCCCCGTGCCTCAGCACGTCGGTACGTCCGCACGAGCGCGCCCCACGGCGGGGCCATCGGCTCGCGCTCCAACAGCTCGCGCAGCATCACGCCGTACCGGCGCAGCAGCTGCGCCGCCCGTGCCTCGACCACGTCCTCCTCCGGCTCGACCGCCGGCGACTGCAGCAGCGACCAGCGGCTCCCCGTGCGTCCGAACGCGGCCTGCGCACGAGCGCGCGACGCGCCGGACCAGCGCGACCGCCGCTGAATGCGCTTGGCGACGCCGGAGACGAGCCCGCGCAGCGCGCCGAACCCGTCTGCCGTCACCCGTCCCGCCGCGACCAGCAGCCAGAGCGCTTCCTCCACCTCCGACGGCAGCCGCCGCGACCCGCGCACGATGTCCGGCATGAACGATGCTCCGCTCGATTCGAGGTACGCCAGCACGTCCGCTGCTGCGCCGGTGAAGGTCGTGTCCTGGTCCGGCGGGTCGAGCAGCCACGTCACGTCCTCGCGCACCGCGAGCGTCACCGGGCCGTTCCTCGAGAGGGCAGCCGACGGCGGGGGTCCGTTGCGGCGCGCGAACCGCCCCCACGCCAGCTCGCCGCCGAGCGTCAGCGCGTCGAGCGTCGATGCGTGGAAGTCGGTCAGGCGGTTCATCAGCAGCCCGCTCTCCCAGGCGGCCGCAGCCGCCTCGAAGCCCTGCAGTTGCTCGACGACCTCGATAAGCCCGGCGTCGCCCGCGAGGCGTGTCCCCGGCGTGGCGTGCTGCCACTCCAGCAGGAAGCGGATGTAGCTCGCAACAGGCACCGGCTCGATCTCGCGCCGGAGCCGCCCGATGGTGCTCCGGTGGATGCGCGCCAGTATCCGGCGGTCGCAGAACTCCTCGTCCGTTGCGCCCGGTCGGAACCGCCCGCGCAGCAGCACGCCCTCCGACTCCAGCCGGATCGCGGCCTGCGACACCGCACTCTCGCCCAAGGACAGCCGTTGCGCCAGTCCGCCCACCGTGAACGGCCCCGACGATTCCGCCCGTCCGCGCACGATCTCCGTGACCGCCTCAACGTCGTCGTCCTCGTACGCCGCGGCCACAACCGCGGCGCGTTCCGTGGCGTACCACAACGATAGTGCCGGTGCGTTGCGCGACCGCACCCTGCCCAGTTCGGCCAGCGCTGCCTCCCACGCGCGCCACGTCTCGGCGTCATCAGGGTGTTCCGCGAAGTCGTCTTGAGTCAGCACGACCAGCGACAACAGCGCGTCGTGCAGTTCGTCCGCGTCGCGTATCGCGGGCCAGGCGTACGCCTCCTCCTCGGCGATGGCGTCGGGGCTGAGGGCGCCGAGGTCTCGCGAGTCCTCCGGCAGCGCGCGCCGGAGCGTGACCGCCCGGGCGCGGCGTTCCTCCAGCGGCGCGTCGTCCAGGAACGCGTACGGCATCGCGTTCAGCAACTGGTGCGAGAACGCCGATGGCTGGAGCGTGTCCTTGCCGAATACCTCTATCTCGCCGCTCTCAATGGCACGCAGCACACCCAGCATCCCCTCTGTGTCGAGCGCCTCGGTGAGGCAGTCGCGCAGCGTCTCGAACACGAGCGGATGGTCCGGCGGCTCGACCCTGCCGCCCACCGGCAGGTTGTCCTGGCATGCCGCCGCCGCGGGGAATACTGCAGCGAGCAAGTCGTCCGAGCGCATCCGTTGTATCGGCGTCGGTATCCGCTTGCCGCCGGCCTGGCGCAGCAGTGCGAGCGACCGCGACGCCGTCCACCGCCAGCGCAGCGGGAAGATGGGCGACTGCAGCACCGCCTGCGTCAGCACGTCTTCGGCGGTTGCCGGTTTCAGGTAGCTGAACACCTCCTCGACGGGGAACGAGTGCTGCGGCCCGAGCGAGATGTTGATTCCTTCGTCCGTCGCCGCCGCCTGCAGTTCGAAGTTGAACCCGCCGCAGAACCGCTTGCGCAGCGCCCAGCCCCACGCGCGGCTGATGCG
>JAPOOH010000250.1 GCA_026713505.1 Chloroflexota bacterium
ACTGCCTACCCCGTGGAGGAAGTTGCCGGCATCCTCTGGGCGTACATGGGTCCGAAGGACCTCAAGCCCGAGCTGCCGGACTTCGAGTACCTGCGCGTGCCGGAGTCCCATCGGTTCGTCTCCTGGAACTGGCAGCAGACCAACTACGCGCAGGCCATAGAGGGCGGCATCGACTCCGCCCACTCAAACTACCTGCACGCAACGCTGGACGCCTACCAGATGACCGACGCCTGGCGCTCCACGTGGGAGCGCTCCCAGAACCTGCGGGACAAGTACCACGCGCGCGACCAGCACCCGAAGTTCTTCGCCGAGGACACGGAATACGGCGTCATCACCGGCGCACGGCGCGACACCGGCGAGGGCGAGTTCTACTGGCGCTACAACCTCTTCCTGCTGCCGTTCTACACCATGCCGCCGTCCGCCCCGTCCCAGAAGTTCTTCCATGCGTTCGTGCCCATAGACGACCTCCACAACATGCGCTGGACGTTCGTCTGGAACCTGAAGAGCGCCCTGCCGTCCGGCTCCATCGAGGAGTGGCGCAACGGCGCCGGCCTGCATGCCGCGTCGCTCCCCGGCTACTTCCGCATCGGCTCCACCGCCGACTCGGTCCCCGTCTTCGCGGAGCACTTCCCGCTCCGGAACAAGGAGAACGACTACCTCGTCAGCCGGGACTACCAGAAGCGACTCACGTTCACCGGCATCACCGGCACCGGCGAGCAGGACCTCTCCGTGCAGGAAGGCATGGGCCACATCACGCCGCGAAACAAGGAGCACCTCGGCACCACGGACATCGGCATCATCAAGTCCCGCCGTCGCCTGCTGAAGGAGGCGACTGCGCTGCAGGACGGCGAAGAGCCGTACGCCGCCTCCCACGGCGACGTCTACTACGTGCGCGCAGGCGATGTCCTGCTCTCTCCCGATGAGAACTGGGTGCACGACAAGAAGATCAAGGACCTGCAGACCGCCACCTGGTAGCCCACCCGACACACCGGACCTACGCGGGGGCAGGAGTTCTCTCCTGCCCCCCGCTGCTGTGCGGCGGGCGCACCGGACGCCGCCGGCTCGGTTAGAATGGCCGCAGACCATGACCAATCGCCGACAGCAACGCTCCGCCCCGCCGCCTCCGCCAGACCCCGCTCTCGTCGAGGGCAGCGCGAACGATATCCGCCGCCACCTGCGCCAGGCAGGCCGTAAGGACGCCGCTGACCGCATCCGCAAGGAGACGGGACGGGACGTGCCGTGCTACGGCGTGCCGCCCGCCGAGGTCTACCGCATCGGACTTGACCTCGTCCGGCGGCTGCGCGCACCGGGGCTCCCGGCCACGCTCGCCATCGCTGACAACCTCTTCCGTACGGGCAACGTCGAGGAAGGACTGGTAGGCGCGCAGATAGTGGGCGCGCTGGCTCGGCTCATCACCGGCGACGACTTCCAGCGCATCGAGCCGTGGGGCGACACGCTTACCGCTCCGCAGACGGCAGACGCGCTGGGCGCCAGCTGCCTCAGCGCGGCGCTCGCCGCCAAGCCCTCGCTCGTCAAGACGATGCGGGAGTGGGCGCGCTCCTCCAACCCGTCCAAGCGCCGCGCGGCCGTGTCCGCTTTCGGCCCTCTCGTGCGGGAAGGACGCTTCATGACCGACGCGCTCGAGGTCGCGGAGGTCGTCATGCTGGATGAAAGCGAAGAGGTGCAGCGCGGCGTCGGCACGATGCTCATGGAAGCCACGCGCCTCAAAGCAGACCGGGTGGTGGAGTTCCTGATGGAGTGGAAGGACAAGAGCCCCCGGCTCATCCTGCAGACCGCCGCCACCAAGCTGCAGCCCGCCGAGCGCGGGAAAGTGCTGGGCTGATGGAGAACGCCCCGGAGGCGCGCCGGCCTGCCAGCATCGGACGGCGGCTCTACCGGGGGATAGCGTTCGCTCTCATAGTCGGCCTGGCGGGAGCGGGGCTCAGCGGCGTTCCGGCCCTCTTCCTGCAGTCCATATTCGTGGGCGAGGCGCAGCGGTGCATCGAGGCCATCGAAAAGGCGGAGGCCGGAGGCGACGTGACGCTGACCTGCCCCGACCTGTTCGCCGACCCGCCGGTGTGGCTGCCCGTCGTCCTGGTCGGGGGCGGCGCGGCGATCGGCGCGGCTGGGGGGTTCGCCTACGGCGTGCTTTCGCCGGGACGTAGAGGACGGGACCGCACGCGCCCGGAGCCTCCCTGGCTGCCGTTCTGAAGAGCCGCGGGCAGGCGTCGGATTCCGCACAACTGCCGTCGCTAACGCATCGCACCCGTTCCGACGCCCGTAGTATTCTTAAACGCGGTTTCACTCATGCCTTACCAGTTCGTTCGCGCTCGTATCGCCTTACTCACAGCCGTCCTGCTCCTCGGGACGGCGCTGTCTGCCTGCGACCCGTTCCCGCAGCCGGACTACATCGTGTACACCTCCGGACTTCCCGGCGCCCGCGACATCGCGCTGGCCCGGCCGGACGGCACGCACGCGTTCATCCTTACGGACGACAGCCAGGGTCTCTCCTCAGACAACTTCGGACCGGTCTGGGACCCCAACCGTCAACGGGTCGCTTTCCTGAGCGACCGCGACGGAAACATCGAGATCTACGTCGGCATCGCTTCCGAGGACGCGCCCACGTTCTACCGCATCACGAACTCGGAATTCGACGAGTCGCAGGTCTCCTGGTCCATGGACGGCAATCGTATCGCGTACACGTCCGAGGATTTCGATGGCAGGCGCACCGTTCAACACGTCGCGCTCAACGAGCTCGTCCCCACTGCGGTCATCTTCGGGAGCGACGGCGAAACGGACCCGGCCTGGTCGCCCACGGAGAACCTCATCGTCTTCGCCAAGCTGGACGCGGACGGCCAGTCCACGGGCATCTTCCTGCGCGACCCGTCCAACGTGAACACGGTCCAACTCACAGCCGGCCCGCACCGATTCCCGAAGTGGTCGCCAGACGGCACGCGGCTCGTCTACATTTCCACGCAGAACGACGGCCAGAAGGACCTCTACGTCATCAACGTAAGCGCTCTCGGCCCCACCTCCGAACCGATCCGCATCACCCAGGACGGCGCTGAGGACTACAACTCCGACTGGTCGCGGGACGGAAGCAGGATAGCGTTCATCTCCGACCGCTCAGGCAACGCGGACGTCTACACCATCGGGCCGGACGGCAGCGCCCTCACGATGGTCACGCAGAATGCGGTCAATGAGCTGTCCGTGCAGTGGGGCCCCGACGGAGACCTGGCCTTCCCGTCCGGCCCGGAGGACCAGACTGCGCTGTTCATCGCCAAGACGGAGGGCGGGCAGCAGCAACTCACCAGCGCCACGGCAACCCTCCCGGACTGGTAACCTCCCCCCGTGGGGATCGACGCTCTCACTCATAACGACGCAGGCATCCACGCCGCCCCCGCCTCTCCGGAGACGTGGGAGCAGTGGGTTTCGGCCACGCGGCTCAGGGGTTACCTCCTGAAGAACACGCTGGGCGACTGGCTCAATCTGTACGGCGACGCCAATGGCTTCCGGCGCGACGAGGCATTCGAGGGTTACGACGAACGGCTCGTCTTCGCTCCGTTCATCATGGAGCGGGGCAACAGGTTCGAGGAAGCCGTCTCCAGGCATCTCGCCTCCTTCCACGAGTTGACCACCATCTCGCACGGCCAAGACGACGTACGGGAGTTGGAGGTAGCCCAGCAGACGTTCCACGCGCTCGCGGACGGCAGGCCCATCATTCACCAGGCTGTGCTCTGGAACCCGGAGTCCCGGACGTACGGCGCCGCGGATTTCCTCATCCGCTCGGACGTCTTCGATGCATTGTTCCCCAAGCACCTGGCTCCGGGAGAGGCCGCGATCGCCGCACCGGACCTGGGCGGGCCATGGCACTACGTGGTTGTCGACGCGAAATTCACCACGGTGCACCTGTCGAAGCAGGGCGAGGTCGGCAACAGCGGCTCGTCTCCCGCTTACAAGGCGCAGCTGTACGTTTACAACGACGCGCTGGCCCGCCTGCAGGGCTACGCGCCGCGGCGCGCATTCCTGCTGGGACGTGGGTGGGAGCAGAGCCCGGAGCGAGGAAGCAACGCGATGGAGCGTCTGGGGCCTGTCCCCATGGGCGCCGACGTGAAGGGGGAAGTGGAGGGCGCCGCCGCCTGGGTGCGCAGGCTACGGTCGGAGGGCGCGCAATGGCACCCCCTTCCCACGCCAACCGTGCCGGAACTGTGGCCCTCCGGTGTGGACTGGCCATGGGAGAAGGAAGGTAAGCGAATCACGGACGAACTGGAGGACCTCACCAAGCTCTGGCAGGTGGGTCCTGAGAAGCGCAACAGCGCCGTGCGGAAGGGCATCACGTCCTGGAAAGACCCTCGCGCGACCGCCGAAACGCTCGGCGTTACCGGTCCGGCGACCAAGACGGTGCTCGAAGCCATCCTGGACGTCCACCGGAACGACGGGCCCGTCGTCCGCCCTGCGCACGTGCAGGCCGCAGAGAGCGAGTGGCGCGAGCAGCCTCCGTTGGAGTTCTTCGTGGACTTCGAGTACGTCTCCGACCTGAAAGACAACTTCTCCACGTACCCTGAACGCGGAGGACAGACCATCATCTTCATGATCGGCTGCGGGCACATGGAGGACGGCAAGTGGCGGTTCGAGCAGTTCACCGCCAACCGCCTGGACGAACCGAGCGAGGCCCGCGCGATCGACGCATGGCTGGCCCACATGAGGAAGACGCAGTCCCGGCTCGGCGGTGATAGCGACCCACACCTCTTCCACTGGGCGCCCGCGGAAGAGATCAACTACGAGACGGCATACAACTCAGCGCGGAAGCGACACCCCGCGAAGGGCTGGCCCGTGGTCAACTGGTTCGACCTCTTGCGGAAGGTAGTTCGCAAGGAGCCGGTCGTCGTCAAGGGCTCTATGGGGTTCGGACTGAAGTCTGTCGCGCGGGCGTTCCACGAGCACGGCCTCATCAAGACCGACTGGGGGAGCTCCAAGGTCGACGGCATGGGCGCGATGGTTGGCGCATGGCGCTGCGACGACGAAGCCGCGGAGCGCAGCGTCCGCCTCCTGGACCTCCCGCTCATGCAGGAGATCGCGGCGTACAACGAGGTCGACTGCAAGGTCATGCAGGAGATCCTGCACTACCTCCGCGCCCACCACTAGCCCGCTTCCCGCGTCAGCCGATCCGTTCGTACGCCGTTCACCAACCCGCTCTTGCCGGTCGCCGTTGCCGGTGCTACCATCCGATTGTGCATTCTTTCTCAATCTCTCTGGAATCCAGGACTCAGTGAGGTCAGGCACAGATGACGTTGCACATAGTAGTGACCGCCAAGCAGGTGCTCGACCCCGAAACCCCGCTCTCCGCGTTCAGCGTTGCCGACAACGCCGTCTCGACGGCGGGCAACATCCCACCGGTCGTCAACGGGTACGACGAGCAGGCGGTCGAGGCCGCGCTCCGCATCAAGGAGGCCCACGGCGACGCCAGAGTGACCGTCATCTCCTGCGGCACGGACTTTGCGCTGGACGTCATCAAGAAGCCTCTCGCGATGGGCGCCGACGAGTTGGTGCTGCTCCAGGACGCCGTATTCGAAAACTCGATAGACCCCACGATGGTCGTTGCCGCGGTGACCGCCGCCATACGCAAGCTGGGCGACGTGGACGTCGTCATCTCCGGCAGGCAGGCGAGCGACTGGGACAACGCGCAGGTGCCCCTGGGCATCGCCGAGTCGCTGGGCTGGCCGGTCGCGACGATCGGCCGGAAGGTCGAGGTGCTGGACGGCACGGTCCGGGTCGAGCGAGTGCTGCCCGACGGCCACGAGACCGTAGAGGCGCCGTTGCCCGCTGTGGTGACCGTCTCGAACGAACTGGGCACGCCGCGATACCCGAACATGCGCGGCATCATGGCGGCGCGTCGGGTGCAGCCCACCGTGTGGAGCGCGGCAGACCTCGACATCGACGGCACGGCCCCCGCCTTCGAACTCGTATCGCTGAAGAAGCCGGAGCGCTCCGTACAAACGGAGATGATCACCGGCGAAGACGACGCGGACGCCGGGCGGAAGCTCGCGCTTCGCCTCCGCGAGGAGCGGGTTCTCTGATGGCGGACGCACTCATCATCGGCGAAGTCACGGACGGCGCGCCCTCGTCGTCTACGCTGGAGGGTATCGCCGCCGCGCGCGGCCTGGGGGTCGCGCAGGTGGCCGTCCTTCTGCCGGGCGCGGACGCTGCGAACACGGCCTCCGCGGCCATCGCGGGTGGGGCGGACGCCGTCTACACCGTGACCGACAGCCCCGCGGCAGACGGCGAATTCGACGCGCTGGTGGATGCGGCGCAGGCCGCTGCCGCGCAGTGCGGCGCCCGGTATGTCATCGGCGGAAAGACGCTCACCGGGCGCGACGTGATGCCGCGGCTCGCCTTCCGGCTCGGCACGGCGCTCGCGTCTGACTGTTCAGCGCTTGAGTTGGACGACACGGGGCGGCTCGTCGCAACCCGACCGGTCTACGGAGGAAACGCCGAGGCCTCGGTAGCGTGCCTCGGCAACCCCGCAGTCGCATCGCTGCGGCCGAAGAGCGTGGATGCCCTGACGCCGGACGCCTCGCGTACCGGCGAGGTGTTGCCGCTCGCGTTCGAGTCGAACGTGCGCACCCGGACCCTGGAGCGCGTCGAGGAGGCTGGTGAGGGGGTGCGTCTGGAGAATGCGCGCGTCGTCGTCTCCGGCGGACGCGGGCTCGGTGGGCCAGAGCCATTCGAATCGTTGCGCGAACTGGCGGATATGCTCGGCGGCGCGGTCGGCGCGTCCCGCGCGGCATGCGACGCCGGTTGGGTGCCGTCCAGCCACCAGGTTGGTCTCACGGGCAAGACCGTGACACCGGACCTGTACATAGCCGTCGGGATATCCGGCGCGAGCCAGCACATGGCGGGGTGCAGTAACTCCCGAACGCTCGTTGCCATCAACAAAGATGCCGGCGCAAACATCTTCAAGGAGGCCCGCTTCGGCATTGCCGGGGACTGGCAGAAAGTACTGCCCGCCTTCATGGAGCAATTGCACGAGCTGTTGGGTTAGGATAAAGGGCAGATGGAGGGCACGGACGATGGCAGACCAGGAATACGACCGCGAGATGGCAGAGGCGATCGAGCATGCCGAGGCATCGGAGGTCGTCTGCATCATCCTTCCTCTCATCAACCAGTGCCTGGTGTACGACAACCGGAGCACGGCAGACGACCCGCCCCGCATCGCAGTCTCGCCGCCGCTCGGTTCGGCTGAGCGGCGCTTGCGCCACGTAAACCGCGCGCGCCCCAACCTGCCCCACGCGCGGGAGCTTGCGGCCATCCCCTGGGTTGGTTCGATACGGAGCCTCGAAGAGTCCGGGGTGTGCGATATGCTGTACCGTCGTGTCTACGGCTCCGGCTTCGACTCGGCGCAACGCCAGTACAACGAGGCGCTCGACGAGTTGCGGCAGTGGGAGCGGCGCTCTACCATTGCGATGATCCGCGGGCAGGGGCCGTACCACACGCTCTGGTCGCGCAGCGGCAACTAGGGCTGGGCCTTACTCCCGGCCCTGTTCCGCCCCACCCGTGAGGGCTCTCACGGCGCGCTAAAGCGCGTTGCCTCTCCCCCAGGAGCGGGAATCGCTCCGTGCATCAGCCATCAACCCCAGACCAGTCGGGCGGTTTCCGCGACGACGCGCAGTTTGGCGTTCTGCTCCGCGATGGAGAGGCTGTTGCCGACGATGGAGGTGCCGAAGCCACACTGGGGGCTGACGCCGAGCTGCTCGCGCGGGAAGTGCCGGGCCGCATCCGCGATGCGCTCCGCGAGCCCCTCCGGCGTCTCCGGGCGCGGCGACTTGGTCGTCACCAGCCCGAGCACGACGATCCTGTCGTTCGGGACGGAGCGGAGGGGCTCGAACGAGCCTGAGCGTTCGTCGTCGTACTCGAGCATGAGCCGCTGCGCGTTCACGCGGCGCAGCACGGGTCCCACGAGGCGGTCATAGCCGCCCTCTGCCAGCCACCGGCTGCCCTGGTTCCCTTTGCAGAGGTGGAAGGCGAACGTCACGCCGGGGAAGCCGTCCATCACGGCGTTATCCAATTCAACGCCCTGCGCGACCCAGTCCTCCGCCGTCCAGCCACGGCTCTCGTAGAAGGCGGCCCACGCCGGGTCCAGCACCAGCGGGTAATGCGGGGCGTCCAGCTGGATGTACGTCGCGCCGAGCCGGACGAGCTCCTCGATCTCCTCCCGGATGATCTTCGCGACGTCGGCAAGGAACGCGTCCAGGGTGGGATAGGCATCGGCAGACGTCGCGGGCGACCAGAAGTTGGCGAACAGGCTGGGGCTCGGTAGCGTCACCTTGGGAAGGCGTGAAGTGCGGCCCCGCAGGTACGTGAACTCCTCGGCGGAGAGATGGCGCTTGCGCCGGAGCGTGCCGGTGACGCCAAGCGTGGAAGGGCGCTCCCTGCGCAGGTCGCCTACCTGTTCGTCTCCCTTCCAGTCGCCCCAGAGGAAGGCATCGAGGTCGAATTCGCCGAAGCCCTCGACGGCCTCCGGCATCTGGCTCTGGAAGGAGAGCCTGCGCAACTCACCGTCAGTGAGGACCTCCAGCCCCGCTTCCTCCTGTGCGAAAACAACCTGATCGACGGCTGCGTCCTCGATGCGCTTGAACCCGGCCGGCGTGATCCGCCCTGCATCCAGGTCCTGACGGGCGGTAAGCAGCTCAGGAGGCCGGAGCAGGCTGCCGACCACGTCGGCGTGGGGCAGGCCGGTCATGCCGCCTGCCTCATTGTCGGCGGCCTACGCTTCATTGAGGGATTCATCGCGTTACATCCTGTTTCATCAATGTGCCTGGATGCAACCGGGTGAAACGGCGCCCTCGCGGCGGGAGCGGAGCGCGGAACGGTCGCTCCGGTTGCTGCAGGACAGGGTACGCGGTCGCAGGGCGACAGCGGAAGGGGCGGACGTCGCGAGGCAAATCGCCGTCGGTCCTCGTGACGCCAGCCACTTGGCGCGCTGAGGAATGCCTGCGATAATGGTTGCGATTCCCCACCGGCGTGAACACCCCCTAGGCGCAGCGGCGCAAGCACGCTGAGGCAAGGCACATGTCATACCAGGTCTATTTCGCGAACCTATTCGAAGAGAACCGCGGGCTCACGATGACGCTCCTCCGGCTGAAGGAGGAGGCGGGCGAGATTGAGCCCGACGAGGCCAAGCTCCTGGAAGAGCTGCGCGGCAGCCCCACTCCCTGGCCTGCGATTGCGGACGAGCCCCAACCCCGCCAACACTTCAATCGCGGGAGGGGACGCGGCCCCCGCCGCGGACCGTCCAACGGCCGCGCCTACCGCGTCGAGGGCTGAGGCAGCGCCGCAGTCAACTCGCCGGCCCGCTCCCGGAACGCGGCAAGCTCCTCCAGCACTTCGAGCAGCGCCCGGCCCCACGGCGTGCGTTCCTGCGCGAGGGGGACGTGCACCTGCTGGTTCCCCACCGTTGTCCCGTGCCCAAGGGCACGCTCCAGCGCGATGCGCGCCCCTCCCACCTCATCGACGAGCTTCAGCGTGACGCGATCGTTGCGCTTCGTCACCGACTCGACGCCCGCGGCCTTCGCCAGCACGCGCACGCGCACGCCGAAGAGCAGGTTGTGCAGCTCGTCCGGCAGGCGGTGGCCGAAGCGCTCCATGAACTCGCGCGGAAGGTCGTCGACTGCCTCGACAGTCGTGGCACGTGCGAGCCGCTGGTACATCGCCATGCGAGCGGGCATGTGCGGGACGAGCTCCTCCGGTATCGAAGCGGGCAGGCCCAGATCGCTGAACGGGTCGGGGACCGGTGGCAACGGCAACGCGCCGCCGTCCCGCATCGCACGCAGTTCTGCAACGGCCTCTGAGAGCAGCCGGGTGTAGAGGTCGAACCCCACGGCCTGGATGTGGCCGCTCTGCTCGCCGCCGAGCAGGTTTCCCGCGCCGCGTATCTCCAGGTCCTTCATGGCGATGCGGAACCCCGCGCCCAGCTCAGTTGCCGCCATGATGGTCTCCAGCCTGCGCTTCGCAGTGTCGGTCAGCCGCCGACCGCGCTCGACCAGCAGGTAGGCATAGGCGCGCTGGGAGCGGCGTCCGATGCGTCCACGCAGCTGGTAGAGCTGCGCGAGGCCGAAGCGGTCCGCGTGGTCGACGACGAGTGTGTTTACGTTCGGGATGTCAAGGCCGGACTCGATGATGGTGGTGCAGACGAGCACGTCGCCCTCGCCGTCGGCGAAGCGCTCCATGATCTCCGCGAGTTCGTCCTCCGGCATCTGGCCGTGGCCGATGAGTATCCGCGCCTCGGGCACGAGGTCTCGCAGGGCGGCGGCGGCGAGGTGGATGCTCTTCACGCGGTTGTGGAGGAAGAAGACCTGCCCTCCCCGGTCCAGTTCCCGCTGCACGGCCTCCTTCACCAGGTCGTCCGAACGCTCGGCGAGATACGTCTTGATAGGGAGCCGCTCCTCCGGTGGAGTCTCGATGGTGGAGATGTCCCGTATGCCGGACATCGCCATGTGGAGCGTGCGGGGGATCGGTGTTGCGGTGAGCGTGAGCACGTCGACCTCGGTGCGCAACTCGCGCAGGCGCTCTTTGTGCGCCACGCCGAAGCGATGCTCCTCGTCGATAACCACGACGCCGAGGTCCTTGAAATCGACGTCCTTCTGCACGAGCCGGTGCGTTCCCACGACGACGTCCACCTCGCCGCTCTTCAACCCATGCACGACCTGGTCCTGCTCCTTCGGCGTGAGGAACCTGCTGAGCATCTCGACGCGCGCGGGGAAGGGAGCGAGGCGCTCAGCGAAACTGCGGTAGTGCTGCTGCGCGAGGACAGTGGTCGGCACGAGCACCGCCGCCTGCTTGCCGCTCATGACGGCCTTGAACGCGGCCCGCAGCGCCACCTCCGTCTTGCCGTAGCCGACGTCGCCGCAGACCAGCCGGTCCATGGGCCGCGCTATCTCCATGTCCTCTTTCACATCGTCTATCGCGCGCTGCTGGTCCGGCGTTTCGACGAAGGGAAAGGCATCCTCCATCTCGCGCTGCCACGGCGTATCGCCGCCGTGTGGGAAGCCGTCGGCGTACTCGCGTTTCGCGTAGAGCGCCAGCAGGTCTATGGCGAGCCGCTTGGTAGACTCTCGGGCCCGGGAGACGGCGCGCGTCCACTCCTGCCCGCCAAGGCTCGTGAGCGACGGCGGCTTCTCCTCGCCCCCGGCGTAGGGCGAGAGGCGTGCGAGGTGCTCCATCGGCACGTAGAGGCGATCGCCGCCCGCATATTCCAGGATGAGGTACTCCCGTCCCCCCGCAGCGTCGGGCTCCTCCGAGCGAGAACCCGTGCCGGCGAAGCGTCCGATGCCGTGGTCCACGTGCACGACGTACGCTCCCGGCGTCAGTTCCTCGACGGTCGTCGCCTGGAAGCGTTGCGCGTGGCGGCGGGCTCGAGTAACGCGCTGCTTCCGCGCGCCGAACACTTCCGCGTCAGAGAGCAAGGTGACGATCGGCTCCCCACCCTCCTCTGACGCAAGAGTCCATCCTGTTGCGATGGTGGTGTGGACGACGGTGACGGGCTGCTCCGGCGCGGCATCCAACGTTCGCTCCTCCGCCGCGGCCACGTCCGCCTCGGTGAGCAACTCCCGCAGCCGCTGCGAGTGCTGAGTCGCAATCACGACCGCACCGCGGTGTCCGGTCTGCACGGCTTCGGCGAGGTCCTCGATGGCGCCGTGGTAGGACGGTGCGGCATCGAACGGCAGCGTCAGCGCGGAGCCCCGCGCCTCAGCGCGGCGGTAACGGCTCAGCTCCAACCGGCTGGGGAACTCCTCCAGGACCTGGGATATGGCGTTCCAGTCGGCGAGCGCCGCGGGAAAGCCCATCGGCAGGGCGCCGCGCTCCTCCTTGGCAAGGCGGAGTTTCTCCGCGCCGCCCTCGACGTGCCGCGCGGCCTCGGCGGCCTCGGCGGGTTCGTTCATCACGACGACGACATCGTCCGGCAGATGGTCGAGCAGCGTATGCTGCAGCAGGAAGCCCGCGTAGAACGAGGCGTTATCCAGCGACAGGCCAGAGAGCAGGTCCGCGAGTTCGTCCTGGATGCGGTCGCGCTCGGAAGTCCCGGTGTTGGCGAAGTTCAGGGTACGAACGAGCTCGTCGATGCGGGTGTGGTCGGCCAGGGACGGAAGCGCCTCGCTCGCGGGGAGCACCGTGACCGAGCCCAAATGTTCGCCCGAGCGCTGCGAATTCGCGTCGAATGCACGGATGGAGTCGACCTCATCGCCCCAGAGATCGATGCGCACGGGTGTGTCGTGTCCCGGCCCGTACACGTCCACGATGCCCCCGCGCCGCGCCGCCGCACCCGGATGGTCCACGAGCGGACCAACGGCGTAGCCCATCCGCGCCCAGTGGGCGAGGACCGGCTCGACGGCCAGGCGCTGTCCGCTCGGTATGGTGTGCGCGGTCTCGCGCAGCCCCGTGGGGGAGAGCGTCTTCTGCAGCACCCCCGTGACCGAAGCAACGACGAGCGGCGGCGGGCCGTCCGTTCCCCTGCCGTTCAGTGCTCCGAGCGCGCGTATGCGCTCGTGCATCGTGCCGGCCTCGACGGACAACCGTTCGTACGGGAGCACTTCCGCTTCCGCGAAGTGCAGCAGTGGCGCATCCTCGCCGCAGTACGCCTCCAACTGGTCGATGAGCCGCCTTGCGTCGTCAGGGTGGGGGCAGAGCACGAGCATCGGACGCCGGAGGTCGCGCCACAGGCCAGCGATCACGAGTGGCTTGGCCGCGTCCGGTGCAACGGCAGCGTGTACGCCGCCGGAGGACACCGCTTCCACCGTTCGCCGGTAGGCAGGGGCATCCCCGAGCAGACCAAGCAGGCCAGTGAGACTCAAGAAGACCCTCCTGGATACGCAATAGACGCAGCCAAGCGCCCCACGCTCGCTGCGGGGGACGCTGCGGTTGCCGGTTGACCCCGGCAGGGGTTCAGTGTAACAGGCTACGCTGTCTCGTTGACTGGGGTGGGGCGCGTGGCTAATGTTGCCTGAGGGTTATGTCTCTCTTACGCACCCTCCCTGTCGTCCGGCTCCCGGGCACCGCCTCGTGGCGCTCGTTTTCCTGCGCCGCGGTCGCGTGCCTATGCGCCGCGCTTCTCGCCGCGACGGCATGCACGCCTTCCGAGCCAACTCCGGCGCCTGCTCCGACGGATACGCCAGAGCCCACCCCGACGCGAGCAGCCCCGACTCCGACCGCAACGCCCGTGCCGACGGCGACCCCTACCCCTACTCCTACGTCTACCCCGACTCCGACACCCACGCCGAGGCCGGTCCCCACATCCACACCCGCTCCCACGGCGACGCCTACGCCTGTTCCCACTGATACGCCAACGCCGACTCCAGTCCCCACGGCAACCCCCACACCCACGCCCACGCCCCTTCCCAAGCCGTGGACCACGTTCCCCCCCGGCAGGTACCGCGTGGGCCATGACGTCGTGCCCGGCATCTACGTGAGCGGACAGCTCTCCGCGCACTGCGAGTGGATCCGGGCACACGACACCCGCGCACGCCCGGAGGACATCATCACCTCCGGCTCCGCCAGTAACGGTGTGCTGCGCGTTGCCGTCCTCCCCACCGACAACGCCGTGCTCACTTCAGCCGGTTGCGGCGAGTGGACGCTCGAATCACCCTCCAGCAACCCGCCGCCCTGGGACACCACGTTCTCGCGACGCAACCAGCCTACGATGTTGAGCAGCAGCAGTGACCATACCTGCGCGCTCCGCCCGGACATGACCGTGGTGTGCTGGGGCAGCGACGCCTACGACCAGTCCTCACCGGAGAAGGCTCGTGACAGGGACGACGCACCGCTTGCGCCGGAGAAGCTACTGTTCACCTCCATCAGCACAGGCGGATTCCACACGTGCGGACTACGCCCGGACCGCACATTGCTTTGCTGGGGCGACGACAGCGAAGGGCAGTCCACACCACTCGTCCGCTCCACCAGCGGCCTGTTCGTGGCTATCGACAGCGGCACGCTGCACAGCTGCGCCGTCCGCCGCGACAACGCGCCATTCTGCTGGGGCAGCGACGGCCCGGAGCTTGCCGGCGTGCCCACCCCTACGCCGGTCGGCCGGGAGGCGAGCGACTGGGACGGGCTGCGCCGGTCAATGCCGCCGCCGAACCAACGATTCGACTTGATCAGCGCCGGGGGCCAGCATACATGCGCGCTCCGCGGGGACGGCTCAGCGATGTGCTGGGGCGACCCGCGCTACGGACAGACCTCGCCGCCGGAAGAGAAGCGATTCATGGCGATCAGCGCGGGCGGTCTGCACACGTGCGCCATCGAGACGAACGGCACGGCGGTCTGCTGGGGCTCCGATGAGATGGGGCAGGCAACGCCGCCAGAAGGCGTGACATTCAGCGCAGTCAGCAGCGGCCTGAGGCACACCTGCGCGCTGCGATCGGACGGCGCGGCGGTCTGCTGGGGCAGCGACACGCAGGGGCAGTCCTCGCCGCCGGACCCGGACGCGCGATACGCGGCGATCAGCAGCGGAGGGATCCACACCTGCGCACTGGAGGTGGACGGCACCGCGGTCTGCTGGGGGAACGACCTGTATGGCCAGGCCTCGCCGCCGGAAGGCGAGCGCTTCGCGGTGGGCAGAACGGGGATGGAGACGGAAGAGCCGACAACATGACACGCGCCTGTTGCGCGTTCCGGTGCACGCTCTCTAGCATGGTCTGAGCGGCGGCACAGGAGCGAACGATGCGTCGGGGAGAGCCCCGGTCTTCAGCAGAGACCGGGGCTCTTTCGCGTTCCTCGCGCCAGGCCACGCCGCACAAACCCGAGAGGAGGCAGAAGCATGCTTGGAACGCTACGGGAAGTGATAGAGGGGATATCGCCGGTGCGACGTGCGAACGTGCCGCTCGCCGCGTCGTTGCGGACGCTGGCGCCGGACCGGGGCGCGGTCCCTGAGTGGCAATCGACCGGCTACGGCGAGTACTACGCGAGGAGCGCGGACGTGTACGCGGCAGTGAAGCTTCGAGCGGAGGCGGCGTCGCGCCCTCCGCTGCAGGTGCGGGAGACCGACGCATCGGGCGCGTGGCGATGGGTGGGGCCGGAGCACCCGGCCCAGCTGCTGCTGGACACGGTCAACGACTGGTGGAGCAGGAGCGACCTGCTCATCGCGACGGAGACGTACCTCTGCCTGTGGGGCGCCGCCTTCTGGTACCTGGGGCGCTCCAGCGGTGTGTCGTCCTCGGCGATGCCGGACGAGATATGGGCGCTGCGGCCCGACCGCGTACGGGTGGTCCGGGACCCGGAGCGGTACGTCGCGGGGTTCGTGTACGAGGAGCGCGGGAGGGAGACGGCGCTGCTGCCGGAAGAGGTGGTGTGGTTCCGCTACTTCAACCCGCTGGAGGAGTTCGCGGGGTTCGCGCCTATGGCGGCGGCCCGCCTGACCGCGGACATGGGCATGGAGGCGCTGCGGTTCAACCGGGAGTTCTTCCGCAATGGCGCGCAGCCGCAGGACCTCGTCTTCAGGGCGAGCGGGCCGGTGACCGACGGCCAGATCACTGATTTCTACTCGCGGCTGGAGGCGCGCCACGCCGGGCCGGGGCGGGCGCATCGCCCGCTCGTCACCGGCGACGGCTGGGACGTGCAGCGGCTGGGACTGAACCAGCGGGACATGGAGTGGCTGGCCGGGCTGCGGTGGAGCCTGGAGGGCGTCGCACGGGTGTACGGCGTGCCGCTTCCGCTGCTGGAGGACTTCAGCCACGCTACGCTGAACAACGTGCGGGAGGCGCGACGAATGTTCTGGGAGAAGACGATGGTGCCGGAGCTGACGTTCCTCGCAGGCGCGATCAACGACGGGCTGCTGCCGAGGCTCGGGCCGTCGGCGCGGGGGCTGTCAGTAGCGTTCGACCTCACGCAGGTCGAGGCGCTGTCGGAGACGGAGAGCGAGCGCACCCGGCGCCAGGTGGCGCTCGTGCAGGCGGGGATCCTTACGCAGGAAGAGGCCCGCAGGGAGCGGGGGCTGGCCTAGGCCCGCCTCCGCTTGCTCACCCAGGGACCGGGCGGGCCGTCCAGCGGCGTGCAGACGCGGCATGGACGGTAGCCCGCCGCGGCCGTCTCGGACTCGTCCGAGAATGTGACGCGGTGGTCCGGCTTCGTGCGGCGGCCCGGCGGACAGTCGGGGCGGCAGAATATACGCGTGGTCGTGCACCCGTTGAACATGGCGTCATTGTAGTGCGTAGAGATTCCGTGCCGGGAAAGAAGGACACTGGAAGGCACGGGGCCGATGCTACGGTTTCCCCGCCGGCGAGCCACCACTCCGGCGCGCTGCGGAAGGGTCAAAGCGCGCGACGGGCGCTCGCGACACGCAACAGGACGACCGCGTTCGTGAGTACGGCGAGCACCATCAGCGTCGCAACGCCGTACCCTGTCAGCGCTCCGATCATCACGATCAGCAGACGGACGTCCCGCGACGCCAGCGACGTTATCCCGCTGTCAAACATCGTCCGCTGGGACTCGTCCACCCGCGCTCGCGTATAGGTGACGGCGAACGACCCTGCGAGCGCCGCGAACCCTGCGATCCATGGGAGCATCGTCTCCGAACTGCTTGCCGCCCAGATGGTCAGTCCCAGCAAGACAAGCGCGTCCGCATAGCGGTCCACCACGGCATCGAAGAACGAGCCGAACCTGGTGCCCCGGTCCGCGAGCCGCGCGAGGTCACCGTCCACGCCATCGACGACGGAGCCGGCCTGTGCCAGCAAGCCTCCGAGGATGGGGTAGCCCGCGGCGAACGCCACGAGCGCCCCCGTGGTGACGGCCAGGCTGAAGACGGTCACCTGGTTCGGCGTGACCGGCGTGCGAGCGAGCAGCCGGGCGATCGGCCGGGAGATGTGCCGGTTCAGGTAGCGGGAGACCAGCCCGTCATAGGGGGAGGTCTGTGGCAGAGCCGAGGTGGTCATAAGCGCACTTGAAGTCTGCAAGGGTATCGATGTCGGTCCAGAAGAGGCCTTCAATGTCACGCGTCGAGACCCCGCAAGGTTTGTTCGCCAGGTGCTGCATCACCCGGCTGAGTTCCAACGCCGCTCCCTCCCGCTCGTAGAGGTCGTCGAGGTCGTCGAAGACCGACGACTGGAACACGAAGACGCCTATGTCCACGGCATTCCACTGCCGCAGTCCCTTCCCGATGCGGCGGAGGCAGCCGTTCCCGTCCACCAGCACCTTCGTAGCGTCGCTCAACTGGCTCTCCATACACGCAGCCGAGTCCACGCCCAGCAACGCAGGGCGCTCGCATCCCTCCACCAGCCGGACGGCGACGTCCGGTTCGATGATGTGGTCGCTCATCGCCAGCATGAACGGCCCGTCGCCCGCGAAATCGCGTGCGGCGCGGACCGAGACTGCGTTGCCGCCTTCGAACTCCGGGTTGTGGATGAACTCCAGGCGGACACCGTCCGGCGCCCATTCCGCGAGCCCCTTGACGATCTGGTCCGCCTGGTAGCCGACGACGATGCCGACCTCCCTGATGCCCGCCTCAGCCATCGCAACGAGGGGGTACGAGATAAGCGGACGGTCCCTGAGTCTGATCAACGGCTTCGGGGTCCGGTACGTGAATGGCCGGAGTCGACCGCCGTCGCCGGCAGCGAGAATCACGCCTTTCATGGCACGCTCCTTCAGCGTTGTGCTATAGAAGCCCGCCGCCGGGGGAATAGCGGAAGGCCGCACCCTCATGCTCGGCGAGGGCGCGAGAAGAAAGGCCGGTGGCGGGTTACGCCCTGGCCAGCTCCTGGGACTCATCCACGATCTTCGGAGTCAGGTGCGCGGGGACCTCGCCGTAATGGTCGAACCGCATGGAGAGTGTTCCGCGCCCTTGGGTGAGTGCGCGCAGGTGCGTTGAGTACTGCTGCGCCTCGGACTGGGGTACCTCAGCTTCGATGTGTGCGACGCCGCTCACCGGGGTCATGCCCGAGATGTGCGCGCGCCGGGTATTCAGATCGCTCACCACCGCGCCGGCGAACTGCTCCGGCGCCTCGATGGCCATGCGCATCACCGGCTCCAACAGCGTGGGGGAGGCTTCCACCACACCCTTCTTCATCGCCATGCTGCCGGCGATCTCGAAACTCTGGCCGGACGAGTCCACAGAGTGGGAACTGCCGTCCGTCAAGACAACTCTGATGTCCACGATGGGGAAGCCCGCGAGCGCGCCATCCTCCATGGTCTTGTGAACGCCCTTCTCCACGGCAGGGATGTACTCGCGCGGGACGTTCCCTCCGACCACCTCGGAGGCGAATGCGAACCCCTCGCCCCTGGCACGGGGCTCCAGCCGCAGCAGCACGTGCCCATACTGGCCGTGGCCGCCGGTCTGCTTCTTGTGTTTGTACTCGACATTCGTGATCCGGGAGATGGTCTCGCGGTACGCAACGCGTGGCGGGGCGAGCTCCAACTCGACGCCGAACTTGCGCTTGGCGCGCTCCGCCATCACTTCCATGTGTGTGTTGCCCTGGCCTGCGATGACCAGCTCGCCCGTGGCCTGGTCACGGTTGAGGACGAGCGTGGGGTCTTCCTCCGTGAGGCGTGCGAGCGAGGAGGAGAGCTTCTCGAAGTCCGCCTTGCTCTTGGGGTGCACAGCGATGTGGAAGACGGGCTCGGGAAACTCGACGCGGGGCAAGGAGACGGCGTCGGCCTTCGTCGTGAGCGTGTCTCCCGTGACGGCGTGCGCCAGCTTGGAAACGCTGCCGATGTCACCGGCCGCCAGGCTTGCGACGTTCTCCTGCTTCTTGCCCACGGGCACGAACACCTGGCCGATGCGCTCAGTCTCGCCGGAGCCGCTGTCGAAGACTTCGCCGTTGGAGGAGAAGGTGCCGCTGACGACACGGAAGAAGGAGAGCTTGCCAACGAACGGGTCTGCGGTCGTCTTGAAGATGAACGCGGCGAGCGGGCCGTTGGAGTCGGCGGTGAGCTCCACCTCCGCACCACCCTTCGTGGCCTGCACGGCCGGGAGGTCCGCGGGAGACGGAATGTAGGCAACAATGGCGTCCATCAACTCAGCGACTCCGGTTCCCGTGGTGGACGAGCCCGCGAGGACCGGGACGGTCTGTCCCGTGCGCACGCCGGTGCTCAAGCCCTCCGCAATCTCGTCGTCGCTCAGTTCTCCTTCATCCAGGAACTTCATCGTCAGGTCGTCGTCGGTCTCAGCGACGGCCTCCGCGAGCTGGTCCTTCGCCGCCGCAATGGCGTCTTCCATCCCGGCGGGTGCGTTTCCCTGAACGCAGCTTGCGACACCGCTGAACGAGGCCTCCGCCCCGATGGGCAGGTTGATGGGGGCGCACCGGTTCCCGAACTGAGAGCGCACCTGGGACATCGTAGCCTCGTAGTCGGCGTGCTCACGGTCCATCTTGTTCACGAAGACGATGGCGGGGATGCCGAGTTCACGGACGCGCTGCCACGCCAACTCCGCACCTACCTCCACGCCGCTTGGAGCTGAGAGCACGATCACAGCGGCGTCGGCGGCCCGAAGGGCGGATACCGTCTCGCCCATGAAGTCCGCGTAGCCCGGGGTGTCGATCACGTTGATCTTCACGCCCTTCCAGACGCACGGAAGGATGGCGAGTTGCAGGCTGGTCTGCCTACGCTGCTCCTCGGGCTCGAAGTCGGAGGCGGTGTTGCCGTCCTCCACACGGCCAGCACGGTTCAGCGCCTGGGCCGCAAGGAGCATCGCCTCCGAGAGGGACGTCTTACCTGCACCCGAGTGCGCCAAGAGCGCTACGTTGCGGATCTGCTTCGTCGTGAACTGTTCCACGATAGGCGCCTCCCCTGATACGCCGGAGTGGTTGTCCGCGCATAATAGTTAAGCGGCCACCAACGTGCAACGCACGGCTGTCAACGCGTGCGGGAGCCGCTACAGTTGGGCCGAGGCTAGCGGATGCGTGCATTGAAAGGCAACTACACCCTGGGCTTGTGGACGCTCGCGGCAGTGCTGCTCGTGACGTCGGGCATCGGGCGCGGCGACTCCGTCAGCCAACTGCACCGCACTTCGGCCCCGTACGAGCAGGACCTCGTGCGCTGGGAGGTGACCCACTTGCCGGACAAGTGGCTGCGGCAGGCCGTAGGAATCTTCGGCGGCCCGGACGAGGACGAGCGGCTGGAGCGCGTGGAGGAGTTCTTCCGTGTGAGCCAGCAGATGAGCGGGAAGCGCCGGGAGATCGAGCGCGCGCTCGCCGAGGAGGCGTCCGAGGCGGAGGTCGCCGCGATGGAGGAAGAGCGGAATCGTCTGGAGCGCCGCCGCGTCGCGCTTTCGCCGTTGGTGGAGGAGACGCTCGAGTCGGCGATATCGCAGAGCGCCGACGACCTGGGCGTCATCGCGCGGTTCGGTCCGGTGCGCTGGCCTCCAGTGGACTTCGCTTTCCAGGCGGGGGGGCACGTGCTGGTGCGCTCGCCTCGGGACGCGATCGTCCGGCTGGACGACCGCCTGCTGACCTCGGACATCAGCCTGCCGGAACAGGACGCGCTGGAAGAGGACGTGGAGGCGCTGGAGGAGAATATATCCGCGATCGTCGCCCGCATCGGGGGAGTAGCGACGTACCCTGCGCAGGTGACGCCGGACACGTCGCTCCGGGGTGCACTGTCGATTGCCAGCCACGAGTGGGTGCACCACTGGCTCATCTTCCATCCGCTGGGGCGCGCGTGGTTCGCGGGCGGCGAACTCACGAGCGTCAATGAGACCGTCGCAAACATCGCGGCGGAGGAGCTGGGTGACCGGGCCTTCTACTTGCTGACCGGCGAAGTGGTGACGCGCGAGCCGTGGCAGCCGCCCAGGGCCGGCGAGCCCAGACCGCCGCCGGAACCTGGCGTGTTCGACTTCCGGCACGAGATGCGGCAGACGCGCGCGCACCTGGAGGAACTGCTGGAGGAGGGGAAGGTCGAGGACGCTGAGGCCTACCTGGAGGAACGGCGGCTGGAGTTCGTGGAGCGAGGCCACAACATCCGCAAGCTGAACACGGCGTGGTTCGCGTTCCACGGTACATACGCCGACGGCCCGGCATCGATCAGTCCAATCGAGCCGCAACTACGCACGATTCGCGCCGATTCCGCGGACCTCGCCGAGTTCCTCAGGCGTGTCGCGGTCATCGACGAGGATGGCGAGCTGGAGCGCCTCGCCCGCGAGGCAGGCTGGCGTCCGTAGCGGCGTCGCGCGCTGCTAGAATCCTGCCATCTCCTGTCGGTGCGAGACTGCATTGCTCCCGATAAGCCTCTCGCTCTCCAACTTCCTCTCCTACCGGAACGCCGCCCCCACGCTCCACTTGGAGGGCATCCGCGTCGCCTGCCTGTGCGGGCCGAACGGCCACGGCAAGTCCGCGCTGCTGGACGCGGTCACATGGGCGCTCTGGGGGAAGGCGCGGGGCCAGCGGCACGAGCAACTCCTCCACCACGGCCAGACCGAGATGCACGTCGAGCTGGTCTTCGACGTCGGCAGCGAGCGCTACCGCGTTTCACGGCGTTACTCCCAGGCGAGGCGCAACCCGCAGAGCTCGCTCGAGCTCGCCCACAAGCCTCCCGGCGGAGAGGTCCGCCCCATCACCGGCGACACCATCAGGGCAACTGAGGCCCAGCTCGAGCGCCTCATCAACATGGATTACACCACGTTCGTGAACAGCGCTTTCCTCGTGCAGGGCCGCGCCGACGAGTTCACGATGGCCACTCCCGGCGTACGGAAAGACGTGCTCGCCAAGGTGCTCGGCCTCGGCCGTTACGACGAGCTTTCCGAACGGGCGCGACTCCACGGACGCGACGCACGGGCGAAGCTCGAGGCCAACGCCCTCGCAGTCGACCGCCTCCGCGAGCGCGCCGCGAAGGCCGAGGAGACGCGCGCGGAGCTGGCCGGGGCGGAGCGCGACCTGAACGAAGCACTTGCATCCGTGAGCGGGCTCACGGAGCGGCTGCAACTGCTCCGCGACAAGGTCGCACACCTGGAACGGCGACAGGCCGAGCGCGACGAACAGGAAGGGCTGGCCCGCCGCGCCCGCCAGCGGCAGGCCGAGGAGGAAGCGGAAGCCGCAGCCCTGAACGAGCGTCTCGTCGGCTGGCAGCGCGCCATCGAGCGCGCTGGCGAGATCGAGCAGGGGGTCGCGGCGTTGGAGCAGGCGCGCGAGCGAGAGAAATCGCTCACGGCCGCGTTGCGCAAGGATGCCGCGCTCCGCACGGAGCTCGCGCCACTGGAGAGCGCCGTGGCGCAGGCCCGCGCCCGCCTGGAGAACGAAGTGCAGACACGGCGCCAGCATGTCGACGTTCAGCTCAAGCCGTGGGCGGAGTCGTTGCCGTCAATCCAACTTGGACTGGACTCGCTGTCCGACCGGCACGCCGCGCTGGAGCGACGCCGGAGCGACGCTGCGCAAGCGGAACAGTCTCACCGGCAACTCGCGCTGGAGGCGGAGGCGCTCCGACGCGATAACGAACAGATCGAGAAGAGCGGGAAGGATACGGTCACCAAGCTGGGCATGCTCGGTCATGACCACGCAGACGGCGCGACCTGCCCGCTCTGCAACAGCCAACTCGGGCCGGACGGCGTCCAGCGGATACGCGCCTCGTACGAGAACGAGATCGCCACGCTGCGCCAGCGGTACGCCAGGCAGAGGCAGCGCGCGGAGGAACTGGAACGCGAGACCGGTGAGGCGGAGGCAGGGATGGAGCGCGCACAGCGCGAACTGGTTGCCGAACAGCAGAACATAGCCGAGGAGCAGAGCCGCCTGAACCTCCAGAAGCAGGAAGCGGAGCGCGCGGCGGAGCAGTTGCTGCAGGTAGTCCCCCTGCTCAGCGAGGGCGAGGCCGCACTTGCGGATGGCGCGTATGCCCAGGACGAACAGGTGGCGGCTCAGCGCGTGCGGGAGCAGATCTACGCGCTCGCATTCGACACGGCGACGCTCAACGCGGCGGAGGAGCAGGTACAGGGGCTCACGCACTGGGAGGAGGAACGGCAAGCGCTCGCCGTAGCGCGGGAGCGGATGGGAGACGACTCTGCGGCGCTCGAACGGGCGCGCGCCCGCGCCACAGAGGCAGCCAAAGATGCCGAACGCGCCGAGCAGTCGAGCACTGCGATAGCCGGGGAGCTGGCGGAGCTGCCGTCGTGGACCGCGCAGCGCCGTCAAGTGGAACAGGAACTGGGGGCCGCGTCCGCCAGGCGCGACAACCTGCAGGCGCGCAAGGGCTCGTTGGAGAATGAGATGCAGCAGATTGCGCAGGCCGCCGCAGACCTGGCCGAGGCTGAGGGGCGGCGCGACGTGCTCACCGATGAGGCGGGCGCCTACGCAGAGCTGGCGCTCGCGTTCGGGAAGGGCGGCGTGCAGGCGCTTCTGATGGAGGCCGCGATCCCCCGCCTGGAGGACGAGGCGAACGACCTGCTGCGACTTATGACGGACGGAAGAATGACGCTGAAGCTGGAGACCCAGAAGGAACGCAGGAGCGGCGGAGACGCGGTGGAGACGCTGGAGATCGTCATCGCGGACGAACTCGGCTCCCGCTCCTACGAGATGTTCAGCGGCGGCGAGCGCTTCCGTATCGACTTCGCCGTGCGCATCGCGCTCAGCAAGGTGCTCGCATGGCGCTCGGGCGCTCCGCTGCCCACCTTGTTCATCGACGAGGGGTTCGGCACCCAGGATGCCGAAGGACGCGACCGCATCCTGGAAGTCATCCAGGCGATCGAGGACCGGTTCGAGCGCATCCTCGTCATCACCCACATGGACGACATCAAGGAGGCCTTCCCCGTGCGCATCGAGGTCTCGCGCGGGCCGGAGGGCTCCACGTTCGCACTCACGTGACGCGGCGAGTTCCCAGCGTCTCGTGTAGCATCGGGGCCTGCGGGCAAGGTCCACACCAACTCGATCAAGGAGGACTGTTCATGTCGCTGCACCAGGCGGAGGAGAGCAAGGCGCGGGGACGCGCGGTACGCAAGGCGATCAGCGGGTCGGAGGGGTCACGGAGCACCGGCAACGCTGCCGGGCTCGACATGATTCCCGGGCTGGAGGAGTTCGTCATCGGCTATAACTTCGGGGAGATATGGTCGCGCGAGCGCATCGACCTCAGGACGCGCTGCATGATCGTGCTCGGGATGATGACGGCGCTGGGACGCACCCCGCAGGTGGGGGCCTACACGCGCTACGCACTGCACCTCGGCATCACGCCGGAGGAGATCGCGGAGGTCTTCCTTCAGGCGGTCCCCTACGCTGGGCTTCCCGCCGCGTTCAACGCCATGCAGGCCGGCAGCGACGTCTTCGAGGAGCAGGGCGTGACCGTCAACATGGAGGGCTAGGGACCGATGACGACCACCGGTTCCCGATGGAACGACAGCTCGATGGTGGAGCGGATGTCATCCAACCGTGGACGCCGCTACCCGCCCGAGTTCTGGGCGTTCTTCGATGCTACCGTCCGCCCACGCATCGGCGACGCACCTGCTATAGCCGACTTCGGCTGCGGGCCGGGACTGCTGCTGCTGGACCTGGCGGGCCGCTTGCCCGACTCCACGCTGCGCGGGGTCGACGTGTCCAACGCGATGCTCGAGAACGCGCGGGCGCTCGACTTCCCCGGCGGTGCGCCGACGTACGTGCAGCATGACTTGAACACGGCGCCGTACCCCGTCGAGGATGGGTCGCTCGACCTCTGCATCACCGCGAACGTGGCCTGCTTCCTTGACAACCCGCTGGTGCTGCTCGGTGAGGTGCGGCGGATGCTGCGTCCCGGCGGGGGGTACCTGCTGTTCGACTGGCGGCGGCAAGCGCTCGCAGACTACATCGAGAACCGGGGCGGGCTCGGCGACGACCCGACGTCGATGATGGGCCTGCAACCGTTCCACAACCGCTTCACAATGGACGAGTGGAAGTGGCTGCTGGCGGAAGGCGGGTTCGAGGTCGCTGGCGAGGCGCAGCCGCGCGTCAGCCACGTCGCCATCGCGAGCGTGCCGCGATGACGCAGCGGGACGACCGCGGCCTCCGCCGCCAGATCGAGCGTTACGCGGTGCGCTTCAACGACGCCTTCTGGCGGTTCTGGGACGAACAGGTTGCCCCTACCCTCCCGCCCGCGCCCGTGATCGTGGACGTGGGGCCCGGGCCCGGCCTCTTCCTGCGCGACCTGTCCGAGCGCCTCCCGGACGCGACGCTCCACGGCGTCGATGCCAACGAGGCGATGGTGGAAAACGCCCGCGCCCTCGACTACGCCGGGCCAGTCCCGACGCTCGCGCTGGCAAACATCGAAGCGTCGCCGCTGCCCTACGACGACGGCTCGGTCGACCTGCTCACGATAGCGGCCGTACTCCACGCGTTCGACGATCCGTTCACGTTCCTGCGGGAGCAGGCTGTGCGGGTGCTGAAGCCGGGCGGGCGCATCATGCTGTTCGACTGGTTCCGCCAGCCGATGCGGGACTACATCGCTCGCCGCCTGGTCGAGCCGGGCGATCCGGAGGAGCTGCGGTACGAGCGGGCGCTGGAGCAGTTCCGCATCCACAACAAGTACTCGCTGGACGACTGGCGCTGGGTGCTGGCGGAGTCAGGGCTGCGCATCGAGGCGGAGACCGCGGAGCCGCACCCGTCCGCCCGCGTGTGGTTGCTGCGCCCGGAGTAGGCCGCCTACGCCGACTGCCCCAGCCGGGCGCGGATGACGAGCAGGATGGCGAATCCCTCCGCGCCGAGGGCGAGGCTGTACCAGAGCTGGTCCGCACCGACCGTGAGCACGAACCCGACGAGACCGGGAGCGTGGGCCAGTATGAGGAGGGTCTGCGCGAGGCGCGCCGGAGGCCGTTCCCGGGCCATCGCGTTCGCGGTGACGAGGAGCGCGGCGACGGGCACGGCGACCCCGGTGACGACCGCGACGATGGTGGCGAACCGCGCGCCGAAGAACGGCTCGCTGTCCACGATCGCGAAGTAGATGACGGCGACGACGACGTAGACGAACGGAGCGGGCAGCATCCCCCGCACCAGCGTCTGGAACCTGCGTCGCTCGATGGGGTTCATCGCGGATGCTCCAACGTCTGGCTCAGCTCTGCCCGAGGCAGTAGAGCCTGTGGAACCTGCTGGAAGGGGTCACGTTATCCCATGCGTTGGAGTCTGGTGCGTTTTCTTGAGTTAGGTCAATCCCAGCGACGGTGCACTCCAGTGTGTAGGGCTGGCCTTCGGCAGCTGCAGCCGCCATATCGGATGAGACCTCGGCCCGTATCTGCCATACGTTGGTGACGTACCCCTGGGCCTCATCCGTTTCTATCTCCGATGCCATGAGGATGGACCAGGTCAGGTTCTCATACGCCTGCACCGCCAGGACAGCGTTGGTGAACAGCTCGACTTTCTCGCCCCTGTAGGTAGCCAGCAGCTGCTCCGAGTTGGTCTTCATGAACTCCATCAGGAAGTCAACGGAAACCCTCTTTGGCGCCGGCGTGGGAGTAGGTGTGGCGGTAGGAGTCGGCGTTGGGGTTGCAGTGGCCGTGGAAGTAGGGGTGGGAGTAGTCGGCGGAGTGGCGGTTGGAGTGGGTGTGGGCGGCGCACAAGACTTGCCATCCTCGGCTACGACATGTCCCTCGAACTCACACAGCACCGGTGTAGGGGTAGGTGTCGGCGGGAGGCAGGCCGCCAGGGGTACGGCGGCTGCGAGCAGGCCGACCAAGAGCAGATAACGGACCTTCCGCGAACCCTCCCAACCCAACGCAAGCCTGCCCGGGCCGCTGGCCAAGCTGTGCGGCAACGCCATCCCTTCAATCCTTGACGACGACGCTGACGAGGTAGCGGCCGGGGACGAAGACGACCTTGTCCACGCTCTTGCCTTCCGTCCAGGCGAGCACCTTCTGCGACGTGAGCGCCGCTTCCTTGGCGTCGCCCTCGCTGATCGAGGCGGGGACGGTGATGCGGTCGCGCACCTTGCCGTTCACCTGCACGACGAGCGTTGCCTCCTCGATGGCGGCGAGCGCGTCGTCCCACTCCGGCAGGGGCTGGTTGTGGAAGCTGTACGGATGCCCCGTGCGCTCCCACAGTTCCTCCGCGAGGTGCGGGCCCATGGGCGCGAGGAGCAGGAGCAATGACTCGACCGCCTCGTTCCACGCGGCGCGCGAGACGGCGCCCACTTCCTGGGCGGACATCTCGTTGGTGAGCTCCATCATCGCGGCGAGGGCCGTGTTGTACTTGAAGCGCTCCAGCCCCTCGACGACGGCGCGGATGGTCTGGTGCGTCTTGCGGACGACGGCGCGGTCCGATGCGCCCTCGGACCCGGGGAGGGCTTCGGTATCCCGCAGGCAGAGGTCCCAGAGGCGGTTCACCCAGCGTGCGACACCGTTGATGCCGGAGTCGCTCCAGTCACCGCCGCCCTCCCACGGGCCCATGAACATCAGGTAGAGGCGCACGACGTCCGCGCCGAGGTACACCACATACTCGTCCGGCGCGATGACGTTGCCGCGGCTCTTGCTCATCTTCATGTGGTCTGAGAGCACGGTGCCCTGGTTGAAGAGGCGGAGGAACGGCTCGCCGAAGTCGATGAGGCCGAGGTCGCGGACGACCTTGGTGAAGAAGCGGGCGTAGAGCAGGTGCATGACGGCGTGCTCAGCGCCGCCGGTGTACTGGTCCACGGGGTTCCAGGAGCCGACGCGGGCGGGGTCGAAGGGGCCGTCGGCGAAGTCCGGGCTGACGTAGCGCAGGAAGTACCACGACGAGTCCACGAACGTGTCCATCGTGTCGGTCTCGCGTGTGGCGGGGCCGCCGCAGCCGGGGCAGGGGGGGGGGGGGAAGCCGTTGTGGTAGCGGGGGGGGGGCTCGCCGGGCGGGCTGGGATCGGCGGCGGCCGGGCGGCCGGCG
>JAPOOH010000251.1 GCA_026713505.1 Chloroflexota bacterium
CAGGCGTGGCGGGGTTGTCCCTCTTTACCTGCGGCCTTACGATTACTCTCAGCGCTCGCCTCTCCCGAAGGACGCTCTCAGGAGGACTCATGATCACGGTTGGCGAAGCCGCGCCCGATTTCATCGCGGCAGACGACACAGGGGCCGAGTTCGCACTCAGCTCGCTGCGCGGCAGCAGGGTGATCCTCTACTTCTATCCCAAAGACAACACCCGCGGCTGCACCCAGGAAGCCTGCGACTTCCGGGACCTCACCCCTGCCCTCGCTGAGAAGGACGCCGTCGTTGTCGGCGTCAGCACGGACGGTGTGAAGTCGCACCGGAACTTCAAGACCTGGTACTCCTTGCCGTTCACGCTCGTTGCCGACCCGGACCGGGACATCGTAAACCGTTACGGGCTCTGGGTTGAGAAGAAGAACTACGGACGTTCGTACATGGGCGTGGCGCGTACCATGTTTGTCATAGACGAAGAAGGAGTCGTCGAGCGGGTCTTCGAAAACGTGAAAGTCAAGGGGCACGCAAACGCAGTCCTTGAATCGCTCTAGTCCAGTCCAGCGATTGCCGGCCCGTGGCTGGCGCCTCGGCGGCGCCATCCGTTGGGGTGCGTTCGCGGCCTTGCTGCTGCTGGTGCTCACCTGCGTATCCTGCACGTCCGACCCGGACGAGACCGAGGCCTCCCTGCTCGTGGGCGTGGCCACAAGCGTCCAACCGGCCGCCGCCGAGTTCGCGCGGCGATTCGAAGCGGAGCACGGAACAGTTGTAACCCTCGTAGCTGGCGCATCCGGCACCTTGGCCGCGCAGGTGCGCCAGGGTGCGCCTCTCGATTTGTTCGTCTCAGCCGACAGCCGGTACTCGAGCGCCCTAGCGCAAGACGGGCTGCTGGATCCGGCCAGTCTCGAGGTACTCGCGACGGGCGAGCTGGTCGCGATTACGAACCTGGAGGGCGCGGAGGACGTCCTGGAGCCGCTCCTGAGAACCGGCCAGGTCCGCCAGGTGGCGCTGGCGAACCCTGACCTCGCCCCATACGGCCATGCGGCAGTCAGTTACCTGCGCGATCGGGGGTACTGGGTGGAGCTTGCCGACCGGGTCGCTTATGGAGAGAACGTCGCCCAGGCCTTCCAGTTCGTCGCGAGCGGCAACGCGGAGGTGGGTTTCGTCCCGCGCTCCCTGCTGATCGCCTCTGATTCCCGGGGCATACGCGCACTCGCTCCGCTGCCGCCCGAAGCAAGCAGCGGGCTCCAGGTAACCGTGGGCATGAACGTGGGGTCGGGTAACCCGAACACCGTAAGCGAATTCATCGCATCGATGACCGACCCGCAAGCGGCCGATGTCTGGCGCAGGTTCGGTTACACGCCGCACGTTGCTAAGGTTGACGGCGCGGAGTAACCATGGACTGGGACGCCCTCAGACTCACCCTGCAGACCGGCATCGCGAGCACGTTGCTCGTATTAGTCGTGGGCATCCCCGTGGCATGGGGCCTGTCACGCCTGCACGGATGGGCGCACGACCTCTTCTCCACGCTCGTGCTGGTCCCGATGGTGCTGCCGCCCACCGTACTGGGCTACTACCTGCTGCAGGCAGTGGGGCGCAACTCACACATAGGCGGAACATTGGACGCGCTCTTCGGATTCAGCTTCGTCTTTGATTGGAGCGGAGCGGTGCTGGCAGCAGTCGCTGTTTCGGCGCCGTTCCTCATTCGAACTGCCCAGGCCGGGTTTGAGTCGGTGGACCACACCCTGGAAGACGCGGCGCGCACGCTCGGGCAGAACGAATGGAGCGTCTTCACACGGATCACGCTCCCGCTCGCCTGGCGTTCCGTAATGACGGGGGTCAGCCTCGCCCTTGCGCGCGCCATGGGTGAGTTCGGGGCGACGCTAATGGTGGCGGGAAGCATCCCCGGACGCACCCGAACGATGCCCATCGCCATCTATGAGGCCGTGCTCACGGGCAGGACGAGTGAGGCGCAGGTACTTGCACTCACCCTCACATTGGCTGCCAGCGGCCTGCTGGTCGCCGTTGCCTTCGGGATGCGCCGCAGGAGCGCACGCTGGCGGTAGCTCCAGCACTGGGAATGACAAGTCTTCCATACGCCGGCAGACGTATCATATAGATGAGGGCAGGTAGAACCACAGGTGTGGAGGAGCGAATGATGCGTGACGCGATGCAGAACATCCGTTGGGGGACAGCGTTCCCTGTCCTTGCATTCGTCGGAGCCATGGCTGTCGCCGTCATCGGCGCGTTCATCACGGGCAGCGATATCGGTGCGGTCACAGGAAGGGTGGAGTCTGTTTCTGCGCAGTCCGGGAACCTGCTCGGCGATCTGGGAGACCTGTTCCCCTTCGGGTTCGCGTTCAGCGCTGGCATGGTCTCTTCCGTAAACCCCTGCGGGTTCGCGATGCTCCCCGCTTACCTGGGCCTCTACCTGAGCGAGAACGATGCCGTGGAGACTGGCGAAAGCAACGTCACTGCAAGGCTCCTTCGTGCTGTGCTCGTCGGTGCCACAGTATCCCTCGGGTTCGTCGTCCTCTTCGCAGCCGTTGGAACGCCCATCGGCCTGGGCGCACGCGGGATAGCGGACGCCTTCCCGTGGATCGGCCTCATCATCGGTGTGTTGCTCGTTGTAGCTGGAGCTTACCTCCTCTCCGGCGGCAAACTCTACAACAACTTCGCTGCCAGCATCTCATCTCGGTTCGGCAACGCAAACAGCAAGAGCGTGC
>JAPOOH010000572.1 GCA_026713505.1 Chloroflexota bacterium
GCATCCAGCAGGGCGACACGACGGTCGGCGAGCTGCGTCAAGACGCATCGAACTCCTGACCGAGACGGGCGAGATCGTCGAGCGCCGCATGGCGCGCGGCGTCGCGTCGGTCGATGTAGGCCATCAGATCGGCGTGCATGACGCGCCGGTGCGACCCGACCGAAACGAACGGGATCTCGCCCGACTTGAGCAGTTTGCTGAGGTGCGGGCGCGAGACGCTCAGGATGTCGGCCGCTTGCCGCGTGGTCAGCATCGCGCCGGTCGGAACCAGCGTGACGGTACGGCCCGACGCGACACCGCCCAGAAGATCGAGCACAAGGTCGGCGATCGCGGGCGCCAGACGAACGGCCTCGCCGTTTTCGCGATGAATGGCAAGGACGCCGTTTCCGGCCCGCGCGTCCGCAAGCGCCGTTACCGCCTGGGCGGCGCACGCGATTTCATCCTGGGTCGGAAGACGGTGTCCGAGGTCGACCGCGTCGGTAGCGTTGCTCATACCGATCCTCCTCTCCTGCAATGCCCAAGGGCCTCGATAGCGGTACGCCGGTCTGCCGCCAAGTGTAATATCGACAATAATAGAAACAAGTGTAACGTCAAGGTCGATTCGGCCGATGCGGCATGCGGCGCCAGGGGTGCTGAAGATCGGTCGGATGGGGCCGCTTCGTGCCGGCGATCGCCCACGGGTGATCGAGCGTCTACAGGTTGTACCCGGCGATTCTGACGGCGACCCGCTCGGCGGATTTCCTGACCGCGTCGCGGTCGAGATGCGCATAGCGCGCGGTCGTTTCTGCCTGGCGGTGACCGAGCAGCCGGCCGATGATCGGCAGCCCCTCGCCGAGCGCGAGCGCCCGCGAGGCGAAGCTGTGGCGGATGTCGTGGATGCGGACGTCGCGGAGCCCGGCCTTCGCGCGGATGGTCTGCCAGGCCGTGTCGATGTCGGTCATGTGCGTGCCCGGCTTCGCGCCCGGAACGACCCAGCGGTTGCCGGGAACGCGCGGCAGGGCCGCGAGCACGTCCACCGCCGACGGCGAGAGGTGGACCGTGCGCGAGCCCGTCTTGCCGTCGACGATGCGCATCTCCGCCTTGCCAAGATCGACGTTCTCCCAGGGCAGGGTCATGATCTCGCTCTTGCGGCAGCCGGTCAGCATCAGCAGGCGGATCGTTGTCACCGCCCCGGCGGAAATCTGGCTGCCATTGCCGGAAACCTCGTCCAGCACCTGCCCGAGGCGAGTGAACTCGGCGTCGGTCAGGAACCGCTCGCGCTTGCGTTCGGGGTTCGTCGGGATGGCCTGGCAGGGATTGTCGAAGTCGTCGGGCGCCATCTCCCAGTCGCCGGCGAGCACGTACATGTGGCTCAGGGTGGCGACCACCATGTTGGCCATCGCGGGGGTTTCGCAGAGGCTCTCGTGGAGCGCCATGACGTGCCGGCGCTCCACCGCCGCGAGCGGCAGCTTGCCGAAGGCCGGCACGATGTGGCGGCTGACGACGCTGCGGGTGGTCCTCTGCGTCTTCGGCTTGCAGCGCACCGCGACGTGCTGTTCGAGATAGCGCCCGGCGAGGTCCGTCACGGTCGGGCAGCCGTGGTTCCGGGTTTCTTGATTCTGGATCAGCCCTCGCAGGCGTACTATCCCCCGGAACAGGATAGCGAGGGGTCGCTCGACGGTCTTGCGGACGAGGACCAGACTGCCGTCCAACGCCTGTTTCAACTCATTTCGAACGCCGCCGCGGAGCTTACCCCGGATCTGCCGATTATCGTTATGGACCATGCTGACCTTAAGCGGGACTGGTTTGAACGTGCGGTAGTGGAACGATGGTGTCGCGGTGAGACGCTGATTCCGCAAAGCTGGATGGTCTGAGGGAGCTTGGCCTCCGCGGAGGCGGTGAGCCGTGCTCGGCTAAACCGAGCGGGCGATGAATCGGGCGATGCCAGTATGCGCTTTGCGGCAGGGCGGAGAGCATAGGCCGTTAAGCTCGGGGCCGCTTCACGAGCTCGACCACGCGGTAGAATTCGGGTCTATGTAGGTAGTGGTAGCGTCTCTGAGGCATCGCCGGTTACGAAGTCCGCCCAGGCCTGCATAAGGACGCGGCGCTTCTCTATCAGGTCAGATCGAGCATACGCTTGCTCGACCGACGATCCCACCGCGTGTGCCAGAGACAGCTCCATGACAGCATGCGGCGCAGACGTGCATTCGGCAGCCCAATCCCGGAAAGCAGAGCGAAATCCATGCACCGTCGAACGCTCCGCTAGGCCAGTCTTTCGCAGCACTTGTGTCAGCGTCATGTCACTCATCGGGTGACCCGCCTTCACCGACGAAGGGAAGATCAGTCCTGACCCGTCGCGGAGAACGCGAGCTTGCCCCAGCAACTCCAGCGCCGCATCGGAGAGGGGCACTCGATGTTCTATCCCGGCCTTCATGCGTGAGCCGGGAATGCGCCACTCGCCCGTGTCCTCGTCTATTTCATCCCACATTGCGCCCCGAGCCTCGCCCGACCGCGCCGCCGTCAACACGAGAAATCGCAGACACAACTTGCTTGCCAGGGACGCCCTGGATGCCTCTACGGTCACGAGCGCTGCCGACACTTCCTGATAGGGCATGGCGCGAAGGTGCGCCCTCAAGCGCGGCATGGGTGGCAGCGCGCCGTCGATCGCTTCGCCCGCTGCGTTGTGCTCCACGTAGCCGTGCGCCATGCACCATCGCAGAATCGTGCGAATGCGCTGTCGGACGCGGCGGGCCGTTTCCATGCGAACGCTCCATATCGGAGTCAGCACTTGCAACACGTCTTCGCGTCCGATCCGGTCGACCGGCATATCGCCCAAAATTGGAAAGGCGTGACGCTCAAGTGTCTGCCACCAGGAAACGGTGTGCTTTCCATTCCGCCAACGCGGCCGGTTCGCTTCGAAGGTCCGCTTGGCTGCTTCGCGAAATGTAGGAATGGCGGCCTTTCGTTTTGTTTCGCGCTTTTCGGCCAGCGGATCGCGCCGCTCGGCCACGGCTGTCCGATTGGCCGCGGCCAGGCCCCGGGCCTGGGCGAGCCCGATAGCGGGAAAGGACCCCAGGCCGATTTCGCGACGGCGTCCGTCGATCGAAATTCTTTGCACCCATGACCGCGAACCGGTGCGGCTTACACTCAAATACAGTCCTTCGCCGTCACCGTGCATTCCGGGCTTGGAGAGCGATTTCGCCTTGGCGGCAGTTAGATTCCCCATGGTTCCACCGAATTCTTTCCCACCACATTTCCCACCATTTGTGGCGGGAAGATAGCGGAATCGGCTGGAACGTTCAAGAGCGCAAGAATGAAAAACCCCCGGTTTTCCGGGGGTTTTCGGTACTTTACTGGAACTCGTCGGCTTGAAGAGTGGTGGAGCCGAGGGGGCTCGAACCCCTGACCTTCGCATTGCGAACGCGACGCTCTCCCGGCTGAGCTACGGCCCCACACATCGCAAGCTGTCGCCTCTAGGCGGCAGCCGGGAAGCGGGGTTATGTTGCAGGGCGCGGGAGCGTGTCAAGGCCCCGCGCGACCTGCATCCATCCACCGGAGGCGTCCGGGGCCCATGAATGTCATCCTGATCCCGCTGCTCCAGCTTCTCGACATCGTGCTGGAACTCTACCAGATCGTCCTGATCGTCTGGGTGGTGCTGAGCTGGCTGGTCTCCTTCAATGTCGTCAACACGGCCAACGGTTTCGTGCGCGGGGCCATGAACGTGCTCTGGCGGCTGACCGAACCGACGCTCCGCCCGATCCGGCGCTTCGTGCCCATGGTCTCCGGGCTCGATTTCTCGCCGCTGATCCTGCTGCTGGGAATCTACTTCCTGAGGGGCGTGGTCGGCCGCATGATCTTCTCCATGGCCTGAGGGGGAGGAACTTCCATGAGCAGTGCCCGAATCATCGACGGCAAGGCGCTGGCGGCCAGCCTGCGCGAGCGTGTGGCGGCGCAGGTCGC
>JAPOOH010000252.1 GCA_026713505.1 Chloroflexota bacterium
CATCAGTCAAGACGTTGCTCATGCCGCGCATGAACACGCAGTTCCTGGCCGGCGTCAACGTCTCGGGCCGCGTTGCGCAAGCGGAGACCCCGATCTTCGTCACGCTCTCGAAGTTCTCTCCCCGCGTCTACCGCGTCGGAGTGGTCGCTCTCCGACGTGGGGTTCGGCGAACTGGCCCAACAGGGGGCATGCGGGTCCTGGCTGCGGGCTCCGCTCATCCAGTCTGAAGGAAGGAGAGGCGTGGCGGATCAGAAGCTCCGTGAAGCGGTGAGGTGCCCCCTACTCGAAGGCGACCTGGAGTCGTGGATTCGATGCTGCACCCAGCGTTTCCTCCCCCTAGCGCGACGGGTCGCGGGGGACGACGCCCCCGCACACGACGCCCTTCAGGAATCCTGGATCATCGTGCTAGACAAACTGCATCAGTACCGGGGGGAGGCGCCTGCGTGCGGCTGGGTACGGGCCATCGTCCGCCACGAGGCCCTACGGCAGAAGGGGCGGGAGATCCCCCGGGATGATGAGGAATCCCCCGCCCCTTGGGCGAGCCCCGAGGCCGCCCCCGCTGGCCCCCGGGCCCGCCCCGCCCGCCACGTCGGAGAGCGACTACTCCGACGCGGTAGTCGCAGGGGGAGAGCTTCGAGAGCCTGACGAGATCGGGGTCTCCGCTGCGCAACGCGCCTCGGTGGAGACGTTGACGCCGGCCAGGAACTGCGTGTTCCTGCTTGGCATGAGCAACGTCTTGGCAGAAGACAAACGACAGCAGATCCTGGCCCTGGGCCGTCTCGGCTGGTCGCTGCGGCGGATTGAACGGGCCACCGGGGTCCGCCGCGAAACGGCCAGCAACTACCTGAAGGCCGCCGGCGTGGTAGTGCGCGGTCGTGGCCGGCCTCCCGCGCGTTCGGCAAAACCGGCCATTTCTTCGGAGGTGTCCACCGACTCTTCGGGGGCACCGTCGCCCGGCGCGGCTACGGGTGACGCTGCGCCGCTGTCCGGGTACCGCCCCAGCCGTGCGCCACGGGCGAGCGCGTGCGAGCCCTACCGCGAGCTGATCGCCGAGGCCGTTGGCCGCGGGCGCAACGCCATGGCCATCTGGCAGGACCTGGTCGATGACCACGGCTTCCCGGCTGGTTATGCAAGCGTACGGCGCTTCGTCTCGACGCTCCGGAAGCAGCCCATCGTCGAGGCGCGGGCCGTCATCGCCACCGCCCCAG
The DNA here is from genome assembly GCA_026713505.1 of Chloroflexota bacterium. Taxonomy (GTDB): domain Bacteria; phylum Chloroflexota; class Dehalococcoidia; order Lucifugimonadales; family Australimonadaceae; genus Bin16. Next base: position 1,209 of record JAPOOH010000252.1, read on the forward strand.
GTGAGGAAGCTCAAGTCGACTACGGCGAGGGACCGATGGTCCGTGACCCCGCCACCGGCAAGTACCGGCGGACGCGGCTCTTCGTCCTGACGCTGGGCTACTCGCGCAAATCGGTGCGGCTGCTGGTCCACCGTTCGAGTGCACAGGTCTGGGCCGAGCTGCACGAGCGGGCGTTCCGCCGGCTGGGGGCACCCTACCGCGTCGTGGCCAGCGAAAACCCCAAGGAGGCCTTCCCCACCCCGGCCATCTACGCCCCGACGCTCAATCCGCTCTCCCGCGACGTGCTCGCCCACTACGGCGTCGTCGCCCTGCCGTGCCGCGTCGGCGACCCCGATCGAAAGGGCAAGGTCGAGGCAGCCGTCGGCCACGCGAAGAAGACGCCCCTGCG
>JAPOOH010000595.1 GCA_026713505.1 Chloroflexota bacterium
AACGAAGCGAGCGGATGGGTTTTTCGGCCAATGCGCGTAGAGACTGCCCGATGGCGGCGGCGTGGTGACGGAGGCGATAGAACTCGACGATTTGGTTCTGGTTATTGCCGAGCGCACCGAAGCGGCGGCGTGCCGGCTCGCCGCCAATCATCAGTGCCGCGTCGAATTTGTATATCTCCTGCAGCATCCGCACGAATGCGTCCCGGCTCAGCTTATTCGGATTCGGGCTGACATCCAGGCGCCAGACACCCTGGCGGACTCCCTCCGTGTCGCAAATCGCAGCTTCGACCTCGCCGGCGTAGAATCCCGGAGTCCATAACCACTCGCCGGGCTTGGTTTCTTCTTTCAACCGCAGCGGTGCGTCGTCGACCAATAACCGCCAGTCGTGCCAGCGGGGTTGATTTCCGCCGTGGGCACGAAAGATGACTTCGGATTGCTCCTGGAAGCCCCTGTTGCTCTCCGGCGGCGCGGTACGGCGGTTTCCATCGGCTGGTTCGAGCTGCGACCAATCGCCTCCGCGCTCTGCGGACAACCTAACGGTCATGCCGGATCAGCGCCAGAAACGGGCGCTACCCATGGTATCAAGGTCTTCGATCAGTTCAGCGACCTTCGCCGAGGATTCGCTAAGATTGAGACGCTTTAATTCTCTCTGGGAGCTCTCGAACGCCCTTCGAACGCGTCCGGAGTCGTCGCCACGCAACTTCGGCAGCACTTTGGCATAGACAGCTCGGTCCAGGGCTTCGGTGAGAGGCCAGTCGGGCGCCAATTTGCCGCATTGTTCAACGAAAGTGGCAACTTCCTTGATCGTACGGTAGCCGAAATGCAGGCGGGCTGGCTTAAGCGCGTTCATGAGAGCGATTAGCGTGTTTCCGACAGTTTCCGCATCCTCGTCCGGTAGACTGGAGTTTCTCCAACCCGGCCAAGCGTCCACGTCGATGTCCCAGAACTCCAGAGTCCAGGCGCGGTCGAGAACCTTGTCGGAGAGTCCCATTGTGGTCTCGTCCATATTGACGGTACCGATCAGGACGAAGTTGCCGGGGTAGGGGATCCGCGCAGGTACGTCGTCGAATTTGTCTCCGTGTCCGTGAAGTTCGACGTAATCGCCGGTTTCCATCGCGCTTAGGATTGGAGCGAGATATTGCTCCGGATGTGAGAGGTTCATCTCGTCCAGGACGGCGACATGGCAAGCGCTTGGATTGTCGGCGGCGTGCAGGAGAAGTTCGAGGAATGAGGTCTGTTCGTAGACTCTGTCCTTGAGCGGATTTGCGTATCCCAGCAGGTAGGACGGATCGGTCCAGCCGGGTTGCACTGCGGTGACGCAGAGATACTGCTCGGAATCGTTCGATCCGATAACGGCCTTGCCGTACTCACGTGCCAACGCCGTTTTCCCCGAACCGGAGATGCCCGTGAGGATAGCGAAGTGACGCCGTTTATCGGCCCAGAGACCCAAGTGGAGATTGCGGTAAAGGTCGGAAGGGAAATAGTAGTCCGTGGCGTCAATTCGGTCGGTGATTTCAGTAATGCTCGGGATTTCCATGCCATCGGTTTTCCGGCGATTGGGCTTCTTGTTAGGTTGAGGTTCAGGATGCGGCTCAGATTCAATCAATTCTTTCAGCATCCAGGGAAGTGTCATTCGTCGGGCCACTTCAGCTGGATTTTCTGCGTTGATAGGGCCGAGGACATCTTCCAAACGTTGCAAGACGTTCCGATGACATTCCACAATATTGGTGGATTGTAAATCAAATTTCTTCTTCGCCAGATCACGGATATACTCGTGGCTCAACGTCGTAAAATCTGTTGGGAACAACGCGGCTATGGCGCGAAACACCGCAAACTCTGGGCGCCTAGGGGAACCGTGATTCTTGGTGAGGTGATTGATAACTCCGTCGTGCAGTTCGAGTAACTTTGCGGATCGATCATTCACTTCTGAATGTATTGTGAGGTACTGCTCTAGGAACCAGCGCCGGAACTTGGGATTAGCAATGACATCATCTCGTACCTTTTCCGCCTGTCGTGCTTTAGTGACTTTATTGTGCGTGTCCTTCCAGAGAAGCTGCTGAAATTCCTCGCTTTCAAATTGCTCATCTGACGGATTCTGGATATTTATGAGGAATTCCGTAAGCTCCTCTGTCCATACTGTGTCCCGTTTCTTTTCGGCGGCATTACAGGCGAGGCGCAGCCCGTCGTCGGTTTTTAGGTCGTACGGCACAATCCAATCAATTTACGGTTACAGCCAATAGGCAAGGGCAGCGCATTTTCCCCGTAGCCGCCCTGTCGCGCAACCGAAATGGTAATCACGTCGGCAAAACCCTCAGAAAAACAGAGGGTCAGCCGCCGCAAAATTACTCGCTCAAGGCGTGCGCGGCAGTGGCGTCCCGGGGAGTGGTGTACAAACCGTGAGTCCGGGTTCAGTTTTGGTTCCTGAAACTTCCTAGCCGGATCCCTCCCATGTGTGTCCTAGTGTAGCCCATGAAGCGGGTCCGTCGCGTTGTTCACGGCCTGTCCACGGGCGCGGGCCCTCAATCACCCATGGCGCCGGTGGGCAGGCGGTGGGCAACGCGACCCCAAGGCGGGCGTCATGATCACTGCGCCACCGCCGAGAGTCGTGCCGGGGAGTTGCCGGCCAGCGATTGCAGCCCTTCCAGCTGCATGTACCGGCGATTGAGTTGCCACTCGTCGTTTTGCTCCAGCAGCAGCGCACCGACCAGCCTCACAATGGCGGCCTCGTTGGGAAAGATGCCCACGACCTTGGTGCGACGCTTGATCTCCGCGTTGAGCCGCTCGAGCGGGTTGGTGCTGTAGATCTTGGTTCGATGCGCCTTGGGAAAGGTCATGTACGCCAGCACGTCGGCCTCGGCCTCCTCCATCATCGCGGTGAGCTTCGGGAAACGCTCGCGTAGCTGATCGGTGACCGTGCGCCATTGCGCCGAGGCCGCCTCTGGGCTCTCCTGGGCGAAGGCGGCGTTGATCAACGCGCGCACCATCTGCCGTTGCCCCTTGCCGGCGTGCGCCAGCGCATTGCGCAGAAAATGAGCCTTGCAGCGCTGCAGCGTGCCGCCCAGCACCTTGGCTGCGGCGGACTTCAGCCCCGGGTGCGCATCGGCGATCACCAGCTTCACACCGCCCAGCCCGCGAGCGCTGAGCGATCGCAGGAAATCCGTCCAGAACGGCTCCGCCTCCGAGGGTCCGGTCCGAAGCCCCAGTATCTCCCGCACCCCGTCGGTGTTGACCCCCACTGCCAACGTCGCCGCCACCGACACGATGCGACCGGCCTAGTGCGTCTTGATGTACGTGGCATCCAGCCACAGGTACGTCCACTCGTCCTCGATCGGACGCGTCAAAAACGCCCGAACCCGCTCGTCGATCTGTTCGCACAATCGGGAGACCTAGCTCTTGCTGATGCCCGTCATCCCGAACGACTTGACCAGCTCGTCCACCGAACGGGTGGAGACCTAGGAAAACTAATGATCAAGCGGCTATTCGGTCCACTTGCTCGGAAACGATCCCTGAGATCCAACTCCTCGTTGCAGTCTTGGCAACCAGGTGGCTTCCATACAGTGCGTTTTGTAATCCTCCTTTAACTTGGTCGGCCAGTGTCAGATTCGGTACGCTTGTCAGTTTTCGCCGATGCTGAGGGCACGACCTCCGAAGTGCATGATTCCGATTGACCTTGACCATAGGCAAGTGCCGTTCGATAATCCGGCCCTGCACATTAGGCCATCGAATGTAAGATCATTAGAAAAATCGCCTAAAGGCTAATGCAGAAATGATTGACTCCATATGCATTAGCCGCCAAATTGCTTAGGGAAAGAATGATTCGTTTGTTGCTTGAGCCTCCTTTTTTGCCAATAGGGAGTTTTTCAGATGACAGCTGAGGTTGGTATTTTGAATACCGTGGGTGTTGCACTAGCAGCGGATAGCGCCGTTACAATTGGTCCTGATGCGGACAAAATATACAGTTCCGCAGAAAAATTGTTTCACCTGAGCGAGTCAGCGCCGGTCGGTGTCATGATCAATGGAAACGCCGCATTTCTTGGCGTTCCTTGGGAAACCATAATTAAGGCTTATCGTAAGAAAAACAAAGAAAACAAATTTGCAATGCTAAGCGAGTATCGCGATGATCTCATAGAGTTCTTGGAATCTAATCGACAGATGTTCTCTAGAGAAACAAAATCCCATTTCGTTTCTCTACTAATTAACATATATTTGCGACACATACGCGACAAAGTGAGAATTACGTTGGATCGTAGAGCCGAAAAATCGGATGGTTTAGGTGAAGATGAAATTGCACCAATTGTTCATGAAGTAATAGAAAAGAACTTCAAATTTGTAACGAATAAGGATAAGTTGACTGACTTCAATCGATCAATTACTAGTGAAATCAGAAAGCAATATACTCGACGTATTACGGCGTCAAAGAAGAAAATATTTGCTGATTTGCCAATGCAAGTTCGAACAAGTCGTCTTATATCGCGTTTGGTTATTGAAGTTTTAACGCGTGATCACATGAGTCCTTTCAAATCTGGTGTGGTTATCGCTGGATTTGGAGAAAAGGAATTTATGCCTCGTCTCTACTCTGTAAATGTGGAGATTATGGCGGGAAATAAACTAAGAGCGGTCTCTGATAAGGAAGTCAAGATCAGCCACAAGACAACTGCATCAATAGTTCCGTTCGCCCAACAAGAGATGGTGCACACGTTCTTGAACGGAATTGACCCAGGGTTGGCCAATAGAATTGATGATTCATCTGAGGCGTTGTTTCATGGTATATTTGATGTACTACTTAGTGAAGTTGCATCGGAGGATCAGCGGCTTGCACATGCACTCAGGGAGCGTCTATCAAGCAGAATCGACAAGTTAGTCGAATCGTTACATCAGGATTGGAAAGATCAGAGTAGGAATCATTGGATGCCCATTATCAAGAACGTATCGTCTCTTCCTAAGGATGAGTTGGGTTCAATGGCAGAAGCACTAGTAAACTTGACTAAGTTTCGACGTCGTGTAAGCCAGGAGCGTGAGACAGTTGGTGGGCCTATTGACGTTGCTGTAATAACCAAAGGAGATGGTTTTGTATGGGTAAAGAGAAAACACTATTTTGAGCCTAGGCTAAATCCACGCACAATGGCGCAATTTCGGAGATAACACCATGAACGAGAAGAAGAGATTTCAAAGTGGCCGGGAGATATTTGAGGCGTTCATTCCAGATTACGTTACTAGCGACACGGAGCAGCAACAAGATGCTTCCAATGACGTGGAGCAGCTCGTAGAAGCTATTTTGGGTGACTTTAGTGCAAACTTCCATAATCTCGTGGAAACACAGGACGGAACGGACTAAGTAGCCCTGATGCCTTTTGCATGTTGGTTTTCGGTCAATAGTGAGATTGCTCAGGAGTAATTAGAAAAAAAACGCGAGGAAAAGCGATTAAGTCACGTTGTCCATTATTTCGCGCTGTTAGGCTTGGCAAGGGAGCGATTATTGGCTAGCAGAACCATGCTGGAAATCTAGTTTACGTCTGCCCTTTTCAAGATTTCGCGTCGGCGTTACGGAGATTAGAAGGTCTGCTACGTGCATTTTGCAGTGTTAGGTTTATCAAGAGTCACCTTAGCATGCTTGATCGGGAAGGCACGGATAGCTAGAATTCAATACATAAGGGCATTTGGATGGGCTGGATGTACGCCCCCCGTCACATTGTATAA
>JAPOOH010000253.1 GCA_026713505.1 Chloroflexota bacterium
CAGGGCGAGCGCACGATGTCCGGGGAGAACAAGACCATCGGACGCTTCAACCTGGACGGGATCGCTCCCGCGCCGCGCGGCATCCCCCAGATCGAGGTGACGTTCGACCTGGACGCCAACGGCATCCTGAACGTCTCCGCGAAGGACAAGGCCACCGGCAAGGAGCAGCGCATCACCATCACCGCGAGCTCCGGCCTCGCCAAGGACGAGGTCGAGCGGTTGGTGAAGAAAGCCGAGGCGCACGACGAGGATGACGCGCGCAAGCGCGAGCAGATCGAGGCGCGCAACATCGCAGACACCAGCGCCTACCAGGCTGAGAAGTCGCTGCAGGAGTTCAGCGAGCAGATAGACGCCGACCTGAAGAGCGAGGTGGAGGCGCGCATCGCCGACGTGCGGACCCTGCTCGCCCAGGAAGACGCGGACGCCGCGTCGCTGCAGGCAGCCACCCAGGCGCTCTCCACGGCGGTCCAGAAGATCGGCCAGGCGGTCTACGAGCGCCAGCAGGCCGAGGCCGCGTCAGCGTCAGGTCCGGACGACGATGTTCCGCCGTCCGACCCCGACCCCGGCGGAGACGACGACGCCATCGAGGGCGAGGACCGCGAGGGATAGGGGCGCTGAGCGAGGAGAGATGAAGTGGGCATCCTGGAACAACACGTCGTCCGGAAGCATGACGGTCTGGCGGTTGTCCTGCGGGAGGGACAGACCCTTCGGTTGACGCAGCCGGAGGGCCCGCAGGTGATCGACTTCAACGCGTTCAACCTGGACGACCCCTGGGAGCACCTAGGCTCGTCGGTGACGCGCCGTCGGGAGACGATCCATCCAACAACGGGGAACACGCTCTGGACGCGAGCTCCGTGGGAGCGTCCCATGCTCGAGATCACCGCGGACACTGTTCAACACCAGGAGTCGCCCAGCGGAGCGGTCACACACGACATGCTCAGCGGGCGGTGCTGCGCCGTGAGCAGGGTGGAGCGCTACGGCATCGACTCGCCGGGGTGCCAGGAGATCCTTGCGAAAGCGGTGGAGTCGTTCGGCCTCGATGGGAACTACGTGCACGACCCGTTCAACATCTTCATGCGCACGGGGATCGACGAGAACGGTCGTACCTTCTGGGAGGACCCGTTCGACGTGAAGGCGGGAGACTACATCGACCTGCGGGCGCTGATACCGTGCATCGCCGCAGTCTCAGCCTGCCCCGGCCGGTCGAGCGGGCCGGGCGACCGAGCGTTGGGCCTCGAGATACACGAAGCTGGGTAGGCGACAGCCTGAGCCTGCGCGGCTCAGTTGCAGCCGCACCTGATGCCGGCTGCAACGCCCGCTTCGGACCCGTGGGTGGGATGCCCATCCCGTTTCCACCAGTCCAATCCGCCGATGAGTTCGCGCACCTGGAACCCCAGCGTCAGGAGCTTCATCGCCGTCTTCGTCGACGCGTTGCACCCGATGCCGTCGCAGTAGCAGACGTAGAGCTTCGACCTGTCGAACGAGGCGGTCGTCTCGGCGTTGATCTCGCGGTGCGGGAGGCTTATCGCGTCCGGGATGTGCTCGTAAGCGTAGGCGCCCGTGGCGCGTCCATCGACCACGACGACGGGTTCGCCCTTCTCGATGGCCTCGCACAGGTCCGCGGAGTCCGTCTCGAATTCCAGTTTGGCCTGATAGTAGCTGAGCTGGTCCATGCTCACGATGCCTCTCCCCGATGGTGGTGCGACGTGGAAGCCAAACGGCAACCGACGGAATACCATGTTATCAGGGTCGTGGGGACGGTCGATCGGGAGACCTACGTCCGTGCCCAGCGCTCGCGGGTCATGCCGTAGAGGAGCGTGTCCCAGTCGCGGCCCTTGAAGCGCTCGGCAGCCGCGAGCCTGCCCTCGAGCGACATCCCCAGCTTCTCCAGGACGCGGGCGGATGCGGCGTTCTCCGCGATGCACCACGACGAGAGGCGAAGCACGCCCAGCTCGCGGAACGCGAACGTGGCCATCGCGGTCGCCGCCTCGGTCGCGTAGCCCCGGCCCCAGTGCTCGGGCGTCAGCTCGAAGCCGATGTCCGCCTCGCTGTCGTCGTCCGGCTTGCGGCGCACGCCGCCACTGCCGATGAGCGCGCCGCTCCCGCGCAGCAGCACCGCGAGCTGGAAGCGGCGGCGGGGGGACTCGGACCGCCAGTCGATGAAGGTGCGCACGAACCGCTGCACGTCCTCCGGGGTGCGGTCTTCCCACGGGTAGTAGCGGAGGTAGCGCGGGTCGTTCTGATAGGCGAGGACAGCAGCGCAGTCGTCTTCGGTGTACTCTCGCAGGACGAGGCGCGGGGTCTCAAGGCGCATGGCGGCGCGGGCTAGCGTCCGTAGTCGTCCTGGACGCGGACGACGTCATCCAGGTCCGGCGTGCTCACTTCCAGGATGACAGCCGGCTCCGTGGACATCCCCCGGATGCGGTGCACCATGCCGGGTGTGATGGAGTACGCCTCGCCGAACCGCATGGCGTTCTCCTGTTCTCCGAACTCGTCGGCAAGCGTCAGGAGGGCAACGCCGCGTATGAGCATCATCGTCTCGTACTTCTGCTCGTGGTACTGCTTGCTCAGCCGCTGACCGCGCCGGATGCGGAGGTACTTGACGCAGTAGCTGTTGTTCAGGTCAACGATGTGCTCGCTGCCCCACGGCTTCGGTATGACATCGCCAGGTTTCATCACACCTCGATTGTACCGCGCCGCGCGCGTCCATACCTAGAGCGCGCTGGCTGAGATTCGGGATTCATCGAACCGCAGGCCGAGGCCGGGCCCATCCGGCATAACGAGACGCCCCGTCGATGGGTCGAGCTGAGGCACCTCCTCGAACAGCGGGAACGCCCACGGCATGTGCTCCACGTAGAGGCCGTTGGGGGCGGCGGCGAGCGCGTGCCCGAGTATCTCCGGCGCGAGGTGCGTCACCACCGGCAGGTTGTACGCCTCTGCCATGTGTGCGGCCTTCATCCACTGCGTGATGCCGCCGACGCGCAGCAGGTCCACCATGACGATGTCTATGGAGCGCGCCTCCAGCATGTGGCGGAACGGCTCGACGCCGTAGTGGTATTCACCCGCCGCGATGGGCGTGTCCAGCGCATCGGCGATGCGCGCGAGCCCGGCGTAGTCCTGGAAGTGCACTGGGTCCTCGAGCCAGAAGAGACCGTACTCGGCCATGCCGCGACCCACTGCGATGGTGCGGTTCACGTCCCACCCCTGGTTGATGTCGACCATGAGGTCGACGCCATCGCCGACAGCCTCCCGCATCGTGCGCAGCCGCGCCAGCTCGGCCTCCGCCGATGCCTCGGCGCCCATGCGGAACTTCATGGCGCGGAAGCCCTGCGCGGCGAGGTCGGCGGCGGTGGTCGCAAGCGCTTCGAGGTCGTAGTGGCGCCAGAGGAAGCCGCTGGCGTACGTGGGAACCGCGCCGGAAGCCGCGCCCAGCAGCTTCCAGACCGGCATCCCCAGCGCCTTGCCTCGGATGTCCCAGAGCGCTACGTCTATCGCGGAGATGGCGCGCGTCACGAGTCCCCCGGGCGAACCGCCCCCCGCCCTGCGGGCGAGGTTGCGCCCGATCACCTCCACCGCATGCGGGTCCGCACCGACCGTCTCCGCCGCGAGCGCGTCGACCGTCTCCTTCAATGCCTTCGTGACGAGCGGCGACGCGAAGCCTGCGTAGGCGATGCCGTCGATGCCGTCATCCGTGCGCAGGCGCAGCGTGACATAATCGGCCTCCTCGCGGGGCGCGGACGGCCCCGGCTCGCGCGGGATGCGGACCGCCATCGTCTCGAACGACGCTATGCGCATGCGTTGCCTCCTAGACGAGCCCGTGCACGGGGAAGATGAGCCGCTCGATCTCCGCAACCTGCTGCTGCGCGTACTCGCGCGACTTCTCGCGGAGCTGCGCCTCAATCTCGGGCGGGGCGGCATCCCGAAGGCGCGGGCTGGTCAGGTAGGCGCCAGAGCCGGACGGCAGTTCGTCCGGCCACTCGCGGCCCAGCATCGAGCCGTAGGCGAGCGTCCAGCAGCGCGCCGTAGCGTCTAGGTCGTAGCCGCCGCCACCGAACGCGAGCACCGGGTAGCCCATCCCACAGAGACGGCGCACGACGGCCTCGTAGCCGTGCGTGCTGAGCGCCAGGTGGGTCAGTGGGTCGGTGAAGTAGGCGTCGGCGCCCATCTGCACCGCGAGGACGTCCGGCCCGAACGCTTCGATAAGCGGCGGCACGACGCGCTCGAACGTGTCCAGGTAGACGTCGTCGCTCGTGTACGGGAAGAGCGGCAGGTTGACCGAGTAACCCGCCGCTTCGCCAGAGCCCACCTCGTTCACCATGCCGGTGCCGGGGAAGAGCCACCGCCCGCTCTCGTGCACGGAGACCGTCATCACGTCGGTGTCGCGGTAGAAGGCGGCCTGTACGCCGTCGCCGTGGTGCGCGTCGACGTCCACGTAAACCACGCGCAGCCCGCGCCTGCGCAGGACGTTGATGGCGACGACGGGATCGTTGAAGATGCAGAAGCCGGACGCCCAGCCGCGCATCGCGTGGTGCAGCCCGCCCGCGGGTGCGAACGCCGTCGACGCCTCGCCGTCCGCGATCAGCTCTGCCGCCTGCACCGATGCGCCGGTGGAGAGCAGCGCGGCCTCGTACATCCCCTCGTAAACGGGGTTGTCGCCATGCGCGGAGAATCCGTGCCGATCGCCGTCGGCCTCTTCTCCACTGCTGAGGCGCCAGACGGTCTCGACGTACTCCTCCGTGTGGAACGTCGTCAGCTCGTCTAGCGTGGCGGGGCGCGGCGGGACGAGCAGCGCGTGCTCGTCCTCGAACGCTCCGTAGGCGCGTAGGAGGGCGTAGGTGTGGCGCAGTCGCACGGGGCGCATCGGGTGGCCCTCGCGCAGTACGTGACCGGAGAGCACGTCGTCGTAGACGTAGGCCGCCTTTCCGGTGGGGGTCGTCATGGCGCGCAGTCTACCAGCGGGGCGGGCAAGGCTCACCTCCAGTGAGGGGGCACTGCCGAACCCCATTCCGAGCCGCCCAGGGCACCCACAAGGAATGACCGGGGCCGGGGGCGGGGTTCCTGCCTCCGCAGGAACGACGGGCGCATCTACAACAACGACGAGCCGTCAGCAAAGGTAGCCGCGGTCGTGCCAGTAGGCTGCGGCGGCGGGGTGCAGGGGCACGTCCAGCGGGCCCTCGCGCGTGTCGGCGCACATGCGGTCCAGCGGCAGAGGGCCGGTCCCTTCCCACGGGATGCGGTCGCTCCGGGCCTCGAGCGCCGCGCAGAGCGCGTGCACCTGCTCGTCAGGCACGGCCTCGTTCGTGAAGATGGGGAACCCTGAGAAGTCGACGGCCCTGAAGTCCGCCTGTAGCTCCGGGAAGTCGGACCTGAGCACGACGCCCCGGCGCAGGCCTAGCGGCTCCAGTCGGGCGAGCGCCCCCTCAGACGGCTCCAGGAACCGCATTCCCATCGCCGCGCCCGGGTTGACCCACTGGCGGACCGCCTCGTCGAAGATGGCGTCGGTCTCGCCCTTCTCTACGTCGGGCAGCCGCGCGCCCGGCAGGCGCCGGTTGTACGTCACCTCTCCGCCCCACGACTCGATGTCCTCGAGCGTGAACCCGTGGGCCTTGCAGATCTCGTTCGCGACCAGCGGGACGGAGTTCTCCCTGGGGCCGCGGAGCGAGACGCGCAACGGGTAGCGCTGCTCCCTGACGTCGTCGAACGACCGCAGCCCGGTACGCTCCATCACGCCGAGCGTGATCTGGTCGTACGACGGCAGGACCGAGACCACGCGCACCGGAAGCGGGCTGTCGAACGGGCCCGTGCCTCGATAGCCCATGGTGAGCACCGCCGACGGGTTGATCATCGCGAGGCCCGCCCTGCCTTCCCCCACGTCTGTAATGCCGTCGGGGCTGCCGCTGCCGATGAGGCGGAAGCCGGTCTCGTCGAAGTCACTCTGACGGAGGTCGACGTGCGCCCGCAGGTACGGCCAGCCGTCCGCGCCGGCCAATTCGGAGGCGATCTCCAGGGCCACACGTGAGCGGGTGAGCACCGGGGGTGTGTGCGGTCCGTAGGATTCGAGCATGGGGCTCCCTCCTCGTGCGATCGGTCGCGCCACCGGCAGTCTACGACAGGCTCACGCGGGGCGCAGGGCGGGGGCGTTCAGTCGGCGTTGCGGGGCACGCGGGACCAGCAGGGCGTGGAGGTGAACGGGGCCCGTCAGTTGAGTCGGGTGATGCGGTCCTGGGGGCCTGGGGCGACTTGGCTGAAGGATTCGAAGTATGCGACCAAGGCGGCGACGTCAACATCCCCGCCGGTGCGCTCCGTGCCTTCCCTGAACACGTTGTAGTCGTCGCCTCCGTCGGCCAGGAAATTGTTGGCGGTGACCCGGTACGTTGCCTCGGGATCAATCGGGCCGCCGTCAATCATGATGGTGGAGGGGTCCACCCTTGCGCCCTCCGGACGCGCCGCATCCCAGGTGTAACTGAACCCGCTCGAGACCTGGAGCACGTCGCTGGTGTCGTCCGGGGGGCCGCGGAACTGGGACTGAAGCAGGGCTTCGATCTGGGCGCCCGTGAGAGACATGGTGACGAGGCTGTTTCCGAAGGGCAGCACCGAGAACGCTTCTCCGTAGG
>JAPOOH010000254.1 GCA_026713505.1 Chloroflexota bacterium
CGAACCGCCGCTTCGTTGCGGCATCCACCGCGCACAGGCCGCTGTCGTGGGCCTCGGAGCGTGCGACGATGTGCTCGATGTCGGTCTGGGTCGTGCTGTCGAACCACGTGCCGGTGTACGGGCCGTAGATGATGCCGCCCATGTCGGCGACGATGCGCGGCTCGACGGACTGGGAGTAGCGGTAGTCGTCGGAGTCGTACGGTGAGCAGCGGTGCTCAGGGGAGACCACGAGCCCGCGCCAGGTCTCGGCTCCTGTCTGGGCGGGGCTCGTCGGCGTCGGTTCCGGGGCAGACGTGGGAGCGGGGGTCCCGGGCGGCGGGTCGACCACGATCTCCCGGCTGTCGGAGAAGCCCATCACATCTGAGGCGGTGACGGAGCGCTTCCCTGGCGCCACGCCCTCGAAGAGATGCCGGAGTATGTTCCCCGTGACCGAGACCTCGTCCGGCGGTCGTCCATCGAGGGTCACGCGCACGTCGATGCCGGCGAACACCCTCAACTCGATGACGACGGTCGATCCGTCGGCGGCCAGGTGGTGGAACGCCCACTCCGGAGTCGGCGTCGGGGTGGGCGTCGCTGTGGCGGTCGGGGTCGGCGCAGGAGCGGAGGGCGTGTCGGTCGGGACGACCTCGGGTATCGCGGGGGCGGGCTCACACGCTGCGAGCGCCGCGAACAACAGCAGGAGAAGGAGGAAGGGGCGGGTCAACACCCCGGGATTATAGCGGACGCCGGCCGGGGGCTACGGAAGCCTGCCCTGCTCCACCGGTGCGATCAGCTCGGGCCCGTCGTTGAGGGCGGAGTTCACGAGGGTGGACACCTCGTACGCCTCCATGCCCTCGGAGGGATAGGGGGCGAGGAGACTGGAGAGTGCGGCCGATTCCTGCATCTCCTCCTCCAGCCAGAGCGGCTCCAACTCCCTCGGCAGGATGACCGGCATGCAGTCGTGGACCGGCCGCAGGGATGATCGTGCACGAGGCGGCGGTCTCGCCGCGCGGGTCCTGCCACGTCTGCCACAACCCCGCGAAGGCGAAGGGCTCTCTCGAGGCGAGGGTGAACCAGGGGATACCGTACTGCGAACTTTTCAGTGGGAGGTAACGCTGTAAGGCCACAGCGTCCGTGCGGCGTTCTCCGATAAGCGTCAGAGCAAGGCACACACCCGCACTGACCCGGCTCCGCTTCGGCAAGGACATGGACCTCCAGAAGCCAACCCATGACCTGGGCCTGCCGTCCGGCGTGGCGTTCAATCTCTCCGCAGCCGGGCGCAAGAAGACCGAGGGCGACCAGGCGCCCGCCCGCCTCGCCTCGGGCTGCACCGCCTCACCCCGCAGCAGTCCGCCGACCTCTACCAGCTGATTATCAGCAACCATATACTTGACTAGCCAATCACCTCTATCCAGTCCGCCCGTCGTTCCCGGACTTGGCGGCTGGATTCTGAGGGATTGACACCTGGGCTGGCGGTTCGGTGCGATACAACGTCGGACCTTCGTCGAGGCGCGATTCCAACGGAGGAGATCATGTGCTGTACGGAGGACCTCTACAAAGCTATCGAAGCTGATGACGTGGACAGAATCGAGCGACTGCTGACGATGCGGCCCGGCCTCGTCAACTCCGTCGAGCAGGCGCCTCCTCCGATGCACTGGGCAATTTACCAAGACAAACGGAGGGCCGTCAGGGCGCTGCTGAACCACGGAGCGGACCTTGCACTGCGCGACCGGGACCGCGATGCCACGCCACTCGACTATGCAATCGTCTACGCACGCGCCGAGTTGGTCCCCCTGCTAGTCTCGCACGGTGCTGACCTCAACGACGGAATGCGGGTCGCTCTAAAGGGAGCATCCGGGGGATTCGAGGAATACACAGAACTCCCCGACCGCCGACAGTATGAAGACATCGTCGAGTTGTTCCGCCAACTCGGCACCGACGCCTGACCGGCCTGCTCGCCGGCAGCATCGCCGGACGGATCAACCACGGAACCGTCCACCTGCCGACGAGCGGGAGGTGGTTCCTGACGGCCGAGGGCATAGAGGAGGCGTCCGATGCCCTCGGCTTCGCGGCGCCGTCCGAGTTCGTGCGGACGTACCCGGTCTCGCAGCAGTGACTGACGCTGCTGCTGCGCCGCATGGACGCGGTCGCCGGGGTGTACCGGCTGGGGCTGGCGCTCTCGCCGGGGGATCGCTCGCTACGGTCTCGGGTGGAACTCCACCGGCGCGGGCGGTTCGACGCCACGACCACCCTGGACGATGGGCGGACGTTCGGCGTGGTGCGCCAGGGACTGGGGCTCCGCAGGCGCTCGCTGCACGACCACCTGCGTGCGATAGCGCCAGCCGCCAACTAAGTTACACTGCGGCCTCCAAGACTCGGAGGGACCCCAATGACCACCTTCACCACGTATCCCGTGGCGCTGAAGAGCCTGTTGAATAGCGTAGAGACCGGTCACATCCAGCTTCCGGAGTTTCGGCGAGGCTGGGTATGGGGACGGCTACCGGATACGCGCCCTCCTCGCCAGTTTGTCACCGTCTATGAGCATCGCTATCGGCCGCGCTTGGGACTCCGCCATGGATGCAGTCACCTGCGTGAGAGGTTCGGGGACCGCGCCCTGCCTATGAAGGAGCGGAGGACGGCAGGGACGCCGACATCTCATGCCACGCTGTCCAGGCCGGGGAGGGCCGGCTGCGCGTGGGGCTCAGATCTCCCGGTGGGCAGCAGGTGGATCAGGCCGAGGTCGGCGGCCACGTTCATGATGGCGAAGAGGTGCTGCGCGTTGGGGCGGACGCCCTGGCGCCAGCGCCGGACCGTGAGCGGGCTGGTCCCCAGCCGTCGCGCCAGCTCGTTCCACGACAGCCCGGAAGCCTCCCTGATGCGCTCCAGGCTCTCCGCGAAGTCCTCGGGGAAGACGTGCACCGCACGCCGGTGGGTCAGGCGCTGGCGCGGCATCGGTCCACCTCCAGGGAGGCGAGGAAGCCCTCGCCCATGATGATGTCGAGCCCGCCGGGCACCCGTGCCGACAGGCCGACGAGGGAGCGCATCGCGCCCCCGCACGGCTCCGCACCCTGCCGCCAGCGGAAGACCTGCTTTGGGTCAACGCCGAGGGCTTCCGCGAAGCCGTTCCACGTGAGCCCGGTCGCCTCCTTCAGCCGGTGGAGCCGGTCGATGAAGTCCTCCGGCAGAACGCCGCTCCCGTACGGCACGGGACGCCCCGCAATGATGAGGCCGTTGAAACGGGTCGTGAGACGTGGTGATGAATCGCGCCAATCCATGACTGACCTCCTCCTGAGCGAACAGCTCGCTGAAACTCACTGCAGGCGCCTCCCGCCGTTCACCGACACGGAGAGACAGCCGGGGCTGATGGCTGTCGCACGGGCGGGCCGCTCGCACGGAGCCCGCGTCCCGGTGGGACGGCGGTCCGTTCGCCGCTGCGCCTCGCTTCGCAAGGTGACCCCCTTCCTTAACTGTTACTTAAGGAATTACTGTATGCGCGGGATAATAGCATAGAAAAGAACATATGTGCTACCATGGACCCATGGCCGCATCGGGCCAGCGGAGGAGCGACAACCCCATGACGGAACGGAAGGGCCGGCGGTGGCCGGGGACAGGAGCCCGCGTCAGGGAGGCCCGCACGAAGGCGGGGCTCACCCAGGCGCAGGTCGCCAGGGCCCTGGGTGTGAGCGCCCACGCCGTCTGGGCGTGGGAGGACGGCAGGATGAAGCCGAACCACGAGCACCTCGTCGCGCTGGCCTCCCGGTGCGAGGTGAGCACCGACTGGCTGCTCGGCCGCGATGTGATGGAGGCGGAGGTGCTGAGGGAGATGAACGCCTCCTTCCGCGAGGCCGTCGCCGACCTGCCCGTGGAGGACGTCGAGTCCATCTGGGAATTCATCCGGTTCGTGCGCGAGCGGCGCAGGCAGCGGAACGCCGGGGCGTGATCGCGCTCGGCGCCGGACGTCATGCGAAGGCATGGTGCCGCTCCCCCCCGCCGGGCTTCAGCCAGGCCCGCCCCAGCGGCCCCGTCATGGCCAGCGTCGCCCGGTCGGAGGCCAGCAGGGGGACGTGCACGGCGCCCGCCGCCATCTCCCGCCGCGCCACGCGCAGGCACTCGACCGCGCTGATCGCGTGGGCGCAAACGA
>JAPOOH010000615.1 GCA_026713505.1 Chloroflexota bacterium
CGGACAAGACCTCGCTAAAGGCAGACGGAATATGGTCGCCACTCATTTCTTGCAGCACCCTTTCATGTCCCATTGAGGGAACTGTGGGGATTATACGATACGCGGAGGTACCCTCAATAGGTGTGTGATTGCCAAAAGGGTTTACCCTGTCCCCGAACAACACGGGGTCAAGGCCCAAATGAGAAGATACAAGGTCTATGAGCCACGCGATCACTGCTACGACTTCCTCGTGGGGCATTTGGGGCCACCTGCGGACAATCAGCCCGGTGAAGTCTCCCTTCGCGGTGCCCTGGCTACGGATTCACTTGGCCAATCAGTACAAGTGGTTGGATTGAGTCCGGGCGATGATCTGCAAGACGCTGATGGCGGCGGAACAAAATTCCAAGCGATTCCAGGCGTCGGAGTTGCAAACGGGGTAACCGAGGAACTCGATACGTGGCTGGAATACAGCTCGTCGGTGTCGGTTGTCAGGTGTCGGGTGATCTTCTATCTCACTGCCAAGCCTGCGGCGGTAGTAGGCGGCGCGCTCTGCCCGCTATCCCATGCAGCCCGTGACGCCATCCGGGGACAGGTCGGGATTGATCGTCCCGTAGACGTATGAGTTATTGCCCCTGCCGTATGGCTGTCAAACCGGTGAGCTTGCGTCGTCCGCCGGCAGTTCCCCCTCGGTCGTGACGAAGGTGCTACGGAGTTCGTCGGGCTTGCCGAGTTTGGCAGGACGGTTGGAGGAGTTGGAGTGGCGGCGCTGGAAGGAGATGGACGGCAGCCCGGCAGCGCCACAGCGTTGGACGCTGGCCGCTGCGCCGCCGGTGAATACGGGGATGATCAGGGTCAAGACCTAGACAGGGAATTGCGTCCGCCCCGGCGCAGGCCCGGTATGACCGACGCTGGCGTGGTTACGCGGGAGGAGCAGCCAGACGAAGCGCACGCCTTCGGTCCGGCGGAGTCCCTGGTGGCCGAGTGGCACCGACTGCAAACTGGCGGTGATCAGGTGGCCAGCCGTGTCGAACAGGCACAAACCAGGGTGCGCCGGTGGGAGCTGGAGGTGGAGATGCTACGGGATTGGAATTGACGTTGCCGCCTGAGACGGACCCGCTGTACGAGCCGCGGCGTAAAGACCACGTCCGGTGGCGGCGGGAGGCCCTGGCGGAGGCCCGCCGGGAGTTGGGCCGAGCCAAACGGGCACGGTTGCTTACGCTCTGCCTGTGGCGAACGTCATTTGGATGATCATCCCGGGAGTTTTCTTCCTGAACGCGGATGTCCTTTCGAAGGCGATGCTCTCTCCGGATATTACTTGTCGGGAAAGTGCGCTTACCCCACTTGCGACGGTGATGGCGGGCGGAGCGGAACGGCTGAGGTGCTAGTTACGGCTGGACGACAGCGCCTTCCCCGGGTTGCTGGCCGGCTGCGGGCTGATGTAGGAGACCGGCCGCCTTGCCGACAATATCGTGATTGTCCGCACTATTTTGACTTCTAGCAGCGGAGGCTGGGACACTGGTCGCAACTCCACATTGGAGGTGCGA
>JAPOOH010000255.1 GCA_026713505.1 Chloroflexota bacterium
CAGGTGGCCATGGAGACGCAGCGCAACGTGCCGGATGAACCTCGCGCTGGCGTGCTACAACGCCGGGTGCGGGCCGATCTTTCAGGCGCAGATCGACTCGGGTATGGCGCTGTGCTGGGACGGCATACAGGGCCACGTTCCGTACCGAGAGACACGCGAGTACGTGGGCAAGGTGAACCGGCGTCTGAGCGCGCTGAGGGGAGAGCCGTGGGCTTCTTTCTAGCAGGCGGCTCTCTGGTCAAGGCGGCGCTGATCGGCAGCAGTCTGCTGGTCGTGGCGCTGCTGCTGTCCGGTCTGTACATGGCCGTAAAGAGCGTGGGTGCCCTCGAAGCCGAGAACGAACGCTGGGCCGCTACGATGGAGCGGGCCAAGGACGACATCGCGCACGCCGAGAGCGAGAACGAACGACTGGCTGCCATGGCTGCCGAGCGCAATGCCGAGGGGGAAGCGTTTCGGGGGCAGGTAGAGGCGCTGGCGCACGAAGGGGAGAGGGGGGGAGGCAAGGGCGACTGTTTGCTGCCGCTGTCGTTGCGCTCGGAGTAGCGGCATGCTCGACTCTGCCCGAGAGGGTGGTGGTGCGGTGCCCCGTGGTGCTGCCAGCCGTGAACTGCCCGGACTGGCCGGGCACTGAGGTGACCACGTTGCGCGAGCTATACGACGCCTACAACGACGGGATGCTCGTGCATGCCGAGTGCAAGGACGCAGTGGAGACGATCCTCCGCACGTACGAGAGGTGTCAGAGCGAGTAGTAGGGCTCCGCGTGGATCGCTTCGCCATCGTACCGGATGCTGACCGACTTGCCTGCCTCCAGTAGCCGCGTAACCGCCGCTTCGGTGTCTTCGTGGTTGTAGTAGGTGCCTTCCTCCACGAACGCGCCCTTCTTGTCAGCCGCGCCGACATCCCAGTACATGACGATCCGGGGCATCTTCACCTTGCCGAAGATGTCGTCTAGGGTCTGTTGGACTTCCACGTTTAGACGTGCTTCCCGTTGACCGTGTCGCCACCCAGCACGCCGATCACGATGTCCAGCCCTTCCTCCATCGTCTCCACGAGCCACCCGGCGCACGAGTCGATGACCGGGTGCGACTTGATGCGCGGGTCGTTGGTGACGAGCACGGCGGGGCGTTCGTACGCCTTGGCCCATGCTATCTCGCAGATGGTGCCGAGAGAAGGCAGGAGGTCGCGCTTGAAGCGGATGTTCGTGTCTGGGTGCTCGATTTCGTACGCCGCCTGTGCGTTGTCGTCGGGCTCAGACTGCCGGGGCATGTACGCCAGCGTCATGTCGCACATGCGCACGTCGAACAAGTTCTTCGACCCGATGGCGCGCGGCGTACCGAAACGTTGGTCCGGGTAGGTAGTGGTGTACCGCTCTTCGTGCAGAGGCTCGCACCGCAGCGGCGATACGCCGTGGATGCCCTCCGCCTTCAGTTGGGCGGCGACTTCCCGGCGCCAGTCGTTCGCCTGAGATTCGGTCTGATCCGTGATAGGACCGGCCAGATAGACGGTTGGTCGCATAGGCAGGCTCCGCTTGCATTCACCATAAACAGGGCGTATCATGCCTCCACGTCTCATCAATGTCAAGGACACGCCTATGCCCCAGAACCGCAAACAGGCGATGGTGACGCTGCAAGGGAAGGTGAATACACTCATCACCGCCGAACAGGCAGCCACCCTCGCCACGCATGGTCTCGACGCACCCGCATTCGCGGCAGTGGCGCAGGCGGCGCTCCTGCACACCCCGGACATCGTGGACTGCACGCCCATCTCTGTGATGAAGGCGATGCGCAAGGCGTGCCTGCAAGGGTTGATGCCAGATACCCGCGAGGGGGCGCTAGTCGCGTTTAAAAACCGCGACGGCGTGAAGGAAGCCAACTTCATCGCCATGAAGGAAGGGTTGCAGAGGCTCTTCACTCAAGCCACCGGCGCGACCCTCCAGTCCGGCGTCATCCGCAAGGGCGACACCTACGAGATCGCCACCGGCGCCGAGCCCAACATCACCGTCGTGCCGAACCTCGAAGCCGAGGACGACGCCAAGGTCATCGCGGCATGGGCCATGGCGATCATGCCGAACGGCAGTCGTCATCTGCGTGTCCTGCCGCTCCGCGACCTGCGGAAGATTCAGCAGGCATCGCGGGCGCGGAACGGGCCGTGGAAGACGTGGGAAGACCGCATGCAGGAGAAGAGC
>JAPOOH010000256.1 GCA_026713505.1 Chloroflexota bacterium
GTGTGGGCGCGTGGGAGCGCGTCGACGGCGGCGGCGTGGCTGGTGAGGTACTCCCACACCGGGTCCCTTGGCGTGCCGTGCACGAGTGTGATCCACTCGACGGCAACCCTGTCCGGCAGGCCTTGCAGGAAAACGAGCGCGTCCTCGTCCAGCTGCGCGCCGTTCCACCGGCACGCCTCCCGCGCAACGTGGTTGAACGTATCGAGGCTGATGCGCCCCACCGCTCCCGCGTCGTGGTTGCCCTGGATGCAGACCGCGTCGAGCGAGCGGAGGCGTCGCACGGTCTCGAGCGGCCACGGCCCGTAGCCGACGACGTCGCCCAGGCACCAGACGCCGTCCAGCGGGCCGTCGGCCTCGGCTGCGGCGACCACCGCGTCGAGCGCGACGAGGTTGCTGTGCACGTCGCTGACGATGAGCGTTCGCATGAGGTCATGCTACTACCTGCTGCTCCTCCGCTTCGCGACGCTCGTCATCGAACGCCTGGCGTAGGAGTGCGGCCCGCACCCTCGGCGGGCATAATGCACCGCGCCGGTGTAGCCGGAAGGAGCATGGCATGGCGACACGGGACGCAGGCGCGGAAGAGCTGACCTCGCTGTGGGCGCGGTTCGGCTCCGGGTTGGCGTACGAGGACCTTCCGGACAACGTACGCCGCACGGTCCGCGCGGTCGCACTGGACACGCTTGCAACCTCCCTCGCGGCCAACACCCTCGGCATCGGCATACCGCAGCTGCTCGCGTGGGCGCGCAAGGCCGGCGGCGCGGAGGAAGCGTCGCTCATCGGTCTGCCGGACCGCCTGCCCGCCGCTGCCGCCGCGATGCTGAACGGCGGCATGGCGCACGCGCTCAACTTCGACGACACCACCGCCGTCGGCTCCGGCCACCTCGGGCCGGTCACACTGCCGACGGCGATTGCGGCTGCGGAGCTACAGGGTGGAGCGAGCGGAAGGGAGTTCATGACCGCGCTCGCGGCGGGCATGGAGCTGATGTCCCGCATCGGCATCGCCATCACCGCGCGAGTGGGCGCCTTCACGGAGTCCCGGCCCCAGCCGACCCAGATGCCGGGCTGCCTCGCTGCGGCGATGAGCGCGTCGCGCATGTTCGGTTTCCCGCCGCTGGAGACGCACAGCGCGCTCGGCCTCGCGTTCATGCAGGCGTCAGGCGGGCGGCAGCCCGTGCTCGAGGGGCGTCCCGCGAAGGCCGTCTACGCGGCGTTCTCCTGCCAGGCCGGGATGCAGAGCGCACTCCTGGCCCGCGAGGGCCTGCTGGGCGACTGCGACGCGTTCGAGGGGGATGCCGGCTTCTTCCCCACCTACTACGGAGGCGTGTTCGACCGCTCCGCGATGAGCGACGGTCTCGGCGAGGAGTGGCGCCTGCTGAACGTGGGGATCAAGCCGTGGCCCACCACCGGCGTCGCCCACGTCTTCATCGAGGCAGCATCGAACCTGCGCGCAACCCGCGTCCCGGAGCCGTCTGCGGTGACGCGCGTACTGCTGCGCGGCGAGCCGCACATCCGCACCTTCTGCGAGCCGCTGCAGACACGCCGCAACCCGCAGGCGCCGGTGGAGGCGGAGGACTCGATCATCTTCGCGACGGCGCGCGCGCTCACCAACGGCAGCGTGACGCTGGCCGACCTCCAGCCGACCCCTCAGGGACTGTTCGAGGAGACCGCCCTGCGCATCGCCAACCTCACCGACTACGAGGTGGACGAGTCGCTCGGCAGGTCCGGGGTCGTGGAGGTGACGCTCGCGAACGGCGAGACGCTCTCGGAGCGTGTGGACGCTCCCCCCGGTCACCGCGACAACCCGCTGACGGACGAGCAGCGCCACCAGAAGTTCCGCGAGTGCGCCGTCCACGCCGGTACCCCGCTCAGCGACGCCACGATCAGCGAGGTCATCGACATGACGGAGCGCCTCGACGACGTGGCGGACGTGACGGCCTTCCTACGCTTGCTGCGCGGAGGCTGAGACTCGTTGACAGGCCCGTCCTCCGGGGCGTACAACCTTCCCGAACCCGAGAACCGTGCGAGGAAGCCAACCATGCTTTCGACCCAGGACAACGAACGACTCACGCGCGTGGGCCCCGGCACACCGATGGGCGAGGTGATGCGCCGCTACTGGCAGCCCATCCTCATCTCCCACGAACTGCCGCACCCTGACTGCGACCCCCTGCGCTTGCGCATCCTCGGCGA
>JAPOOH010000257.1 GCA_026713505.1 Chloroflexota bacterium
GACAGCCGGCGGAGGACGCGGGGTCGCCTAGGATCGTCTGGCCGGCTACGGCCCTCTTCTGCGCCTTGGGCGTCCACTCGGCGTAAAAGCTCTCGTCGTTGAGCAGCACGTTGCGGGCGGCGTACTCGCTCCTGATCCTGACGCGCTGACGCTGTTCTCGGATGACTTCTTCGACGTCGGTCAGATAGCTTGCTACCTCGCCGCGGGCGTTCCCGTAATGGTCGTGGTTTTCAACGAGGCTTTCGAGGGCGTCCCGTGCGCTGCCTGCGAGGTGAGGCTGGTCGCGAAGCGCACGCATGCCATCGATGAGGGGAGCGTGGTCGCGCATGTCGTAGGGATGCGCCTGGGTTGCGTCTGCGATATCGAGGTGATTATGCCATTGCTCGCGTAGGCGGCGGTAGCTCGCGTCGGCCTCGATGGCTTCTTGTGAGTTGGGCAGGGAGCGGGTGACGGGGATGAGGAAGAGTTCGGGCTGGCGTTGCTGGAGTGAGGTCCTGTCGTGACCGAGAGCCACGGCGAGTTCGCGGATGCCGGCATGGACGTCCGTCCAGACGCCCGGGTTATGTTCGAGGCAGGGACCGTAGGTGCCGTGGTCACCGATGATGTTCTCGCCGTCAGCCAGCAGGCGCTGGGCCGTATCGTGCCAGACGTCGTAGGTGTGTACCTGCTGGACCGGCAGCTCGTACCTGGAGGCGATATCGTTCAGATGATCGAGCTGATTGCGGCAGCGTTCCACATGGGCGAGGTGTTTATGGACATGGGCAAGGGCTTCGCGCTGGCGGCTGTTGTAGGCGAGGGCAACGTCGAGGCGGGCGAGGCGTTCGGGCGGCAGGGCGGCGATCGCAGGACGGTCGCGGAGTTCCTTGAGGCGGTCGACCAGGTCGTCGTGTTCGGGCATGTAGAAGGGTTCCACGAGGGCCGCTTGGGCCGTGGTGATGTGGTTCTGCCATTGACCTTGCAGCTCCTGGAGCGCGGCGAGGTCGGCGCGGTCGGCATCGGGTTGCGTCAGTGGCTCCAGAACGTTGCGAAGAGCATCAGGGCCGTCTTCGCGGAGGATGGTGTTGAGATCGCTGTCTTCGGTCAGGATGCGGTGGAGCCGCAATTGCGTGTCTTCGTGCTTGTGGCGCAGAGCTTGCCAGTTCTCGTCTGCTTCAGGACTGGAGCCTTGCACGATGGTGAGTTCCCGGACGTGCGGCGGAACGGCCAGGGCGAGAAGATCGCCCCTCGCGGGAGCCGCGAGGATTGCGAGTTGGTCGCGTTCCTGACGATCGAGGGCACGGAGCACGGAGAGCGCCTCGGGCACGGTTTCGCAGACGGCGAGGCGCGGAGCGTCCGCGCGGCCGAAGCGGACCGCGGCGCCGGCGGGAACGCTCGAATGGCTCCTGGTCGCGTGAGGGTCGACGGGAAGGGCATCGCCTCCCTTGGTGAGGAGGATTCGTTCGAGCTCCTGAAGCCGCCCTTCGGGGGTCCTGACGGGAGCGAGGATTGCGGGTGCCTGGCGAAGATCGTCGTGATGGAGGTAGTAGACGCGTTCATGATAGCGCAGCTCGGCGACGTCGCTGATGTCGACGCCGAGTTTGTCGAGGTAGAGCGCGGCGGGATCTTCTTGGCTGATCGGCCGGGCTCTGTCGTAGAGGGCCTGCACGCGCTGGGAGTGGGCTTGGGATAGTTCGTCGGCGGAGGCGGACGGGGGCTGAAGCGCTTGCGCTGCGGTCGGGGCGTCGAGGAATGTCGTCGCTTCCTTCATGGCTTCTGCGATCGTGCTGTAGCCGTTCGTGTGCCGAATGAGATCGAGGAGATCGCCCCGGGCGCCAGTGGCTGGGTCGGTCCACTTGCCGCGGTTGGGGCCGGCAAGGTGGATCCGAAGGGTTTGGCTTTGCTTTGGAAGGGCGGGCTCTGCGTGCCAGACGTGGTCTTCCTGTCTGCCGTGCGGAAGGTAGTGCTGGCAGACGTCCTCGGCACGGACGGACAGTGCGGCAGAGAGCTCGGCCGCGCGGGGAAGCGAGCGGCTTTGACGCTTGGTCTCGAGCTCAGGCGTCGATTGTGTGTGCAAGGGGGGCTCGGGTGATTCGCCCCCGTCCGGGGATAGCGAGGCGGGTGCGGTTTCCTGGTTGCGGGTATCGGCCGCTGCCCGCTGAGCGTTCTTCGCAAGCGCGTATTGCGCCGCGAAGTCCTCCAGGTCCTGGACGTCCAGGGAGCCCCGGCGCTGCAACAGGTCTCGAAACTTCTCCGGGTCGCGGCGGAAGGGGTCGGCGGCGCTGAGCACCTGGGCCTGACGGAACAGGGTGTTGTTGAATTCCGGCGAGAGCGCGACCAGGCCCCCCTCTTTCCGGCCGCGCTCTCTGAGGTTTTGGTAGGAGGCCATGACTTCTTGCCGGCCCTGCGAAATCATGGCGATGGTGTGCCCGTAGCGAAGGTCGAGGGCGGTTTGGCGAAGCTGGCGCGTTGCCCAGGACAAGAGGGAATGGGTGTTGTCGTTGGATGGAGCTTCGTGCAGCTGTTCCTCTTGTGGTGGCCGGGGAGGCGGCGGCGTCCGCCTGGTGAGGCTTTCCAGGGTCTCTTGCATAAGTTCTTCGGACGTGTAGTCGGTCGCTGCTTCCTTGGGCTGGTGACGGGACCATCTCTTCGCGAGGTGATCGAGGATGTCCTCGTCGGTGATGACTTCCTTGAGGTCTGCGCCCTGGTCGGGGAGGTTGACCTTGATCCTGTTGAGGGGACCGTCGCGGGAGATGTAGAGGTCGAGACGCTCGCGGTGCCGTGTCGAGGCGGGGTAGATGGTTTCGCGGCTGGGAGCGTCGTCTGCGAGCACGAAGGCCCGGTCGACCGTGAGTCCCTGAGCGGACGTCATGGTGAGTGCGAAGCCGTGATCGAGGCGAATGTTGCCGTGATAATCGCGTATCTCGTCGTGGTAGAAGCTGACGCGGCGGCCTCGATCGTCGCGTGCGGTGATGAAGACTCGTGGCTCGTGATGGGTGGGGGCGCCGCGAACGCTGAGATCTTCGACGGTGAGAAGTGAGCCCGTATAGATCTTCCTGTCCAGTTGGCTCGCGCCAACGCGGAGCCGGTCTCCGGTGCGGATTTCGAGGTCGTAGTACTCGCGCTGCTTGCCTTCGCCCCGGCTGACCTTGACGACGGCGCTTTTGGGATTCTTCTGATCGGCGTGGAGGCGTTCGCGCATCTGGAGTGAGAGCAGCTTGATCTCCTGGTGGGTTCGCGCGAGCACGACGCACGACTTGTCGGGATGCTCGGTGACGAATTGATGCCAGTGGTCGACGAGCTTGTTGACGGTCGACTCCGGGGTCGTTCGAAAGTGGATGCGATCTCGTCGGCGGTAGGCGGCGATCGCGTCTTTGGCGTTGCCGTCCTTGAAGTCCCGCGATGCGGTGATCTGCCATGGGACGAGGTGATCGGTATGCTCGATGTGGGCGAGTTCTGCGAGCAGCCGGTCTTGCTCGGAGGAATCGAGCCGCGCCGCCTGCTCGATGGCGTCGTCGGCATCCAGGCCGTGAATGTCGCGCAGAACGTCCTCGGCATCGGCCTTCTGCCTCCGGATCGTGTCGACCCGGTGGCTTCCGGTCACGTCATGGACGAGGCGGAGGCCGGGGCCGGCCTCGCTGGGCTGCTGCTGTTGTGTGTCTCCCAAGAGGACGACCTTTGCCCCGTGCTCCTGGGCGAGTTTGAGAATGCGGTGGGTGTGCCGGGTGGAGAGCATTCCCGCTTCTTCGACGACGATGACTGACTTGTTATCGAGGTGAAGTCTGTTCTTGGATGCGAGCTTGAGGAGCTTGTCGGTGGCGAGGGGAGTGATGTCGCAATCGTTGGCGAGCTCCACGGCGGTGCGCCAGGCGATGGAGGTTCCGATGAAGTTGTAACCGTGTGCCTTGTATAGATCGACGATGGGGCGAATGGTGGTGGTCTTCCCCGAACCCGCGGCGCCTTCGATGATGGAAATGGCGCCGGTGCGGCCAGTGACGTATCGGATGGCGTCGGTCTGTTCATCGCTCAGCGGGTAGTCCTCTGCAATGAGTTCATCCAGTTTTGCCTCGATCGCATCTGCTGGCAGAGCGAAGGTGGGCTGTTGGGACATGCTTTGGGCGATGTCGCGGGTTTCGTTCTCCATCTGGAGAGTGTGCCGGGTCGAGAGCGGCACGGTATGGGATAGGCCTGCGATACTCTCGGCAGTGCGAGGTTCTTGATCCAGAGCGACGAGTTCCTGGTTGCGGATGACGCGCTGAATCGCGGTTTCGATGGTTTCAGGGTGGAGGGTGCCGAGGGAGGGGTCGTGAAGGTTGTAGATGGCTTCGGCAAGGTCGGGGGTGCGGAAGACCGCCTGTAGCCGGGTGAGCTCGTGGGGAAGGTCGTCGAGACTTTCGGCCCATTGCCGGATGCGATCCTGGGTAAGGGTTTCTGGTTCATCGAATACGGAGGCTAGAATGGTCGCGCATTCGTAGAGCTGTTCGCATTCTTCGCGCCACCGGGCGTGGCGCTGCTCCGGGGTCTGGTCGCAGCGTTTGGCTTCGCGTGTCTTCACCCTGAGCATTTCGGCGCGGTTGGAATTATCGCCGGTCTCGAAACCCATTTGTGTGGCTGCTTCCACGATGTTGGAGCGCCGTTTTGACCAGGTCTTCTCGAGGTCCTCGGGGATGTTCGTGATTCTGACGTAGGCGTTGTCCTTGCCGTAGCGCTCTATCTGGATGCCGAGCTCGGCGAGGTGACTGGCGAGATAAGAGCGGTAGCAGGCGCCGGCGGCCTTGATCCAGAGGTACATCGGCTTCTGGTGAAGGGCGCGCCACTTGCCGTCTGTTTCAGTCTGAACGGCATTGAAGATGACGCAGTGTGTGTGCAGCTGCGGATCGTCGGCGCGGCTGGTACCGTGTTGGAACATGGCGCCCAGCATGTGCGCCGGAAGGACTCGAATGTCGCCCTTGGCGCCTCCCTCGCGTGTCCGGGTGTAGCTGCATTCCTTGAGGAATATCTCCTTGAGAGCCATGCGCGCGGCGTTGTTGTGTGCCTCTTCAATGCTGGTTCTGAGACGGTCGTCGGCAATTGCCCAGAGGGCTGAGACGCTCTTGTCTGCGGAGAATGTGATGTCGAGGCCGGGGGAACGGTTGGCACTGCCAGCGTTGC
>JAPOOH010000258.1 GCA_026713505.1 Chloroflexota bacterium
TCGCAGGTCGAAGCGGCAGAGTTGCGGGCGGACGAGTGTGTGCTGGTGATGGGGGCCGCGGGCGCGCTGTCGACGTGCATCGTCCAGCTGGCGAAGGAGGCGGGCGCGACGGTGCTCGCCGGGGCCGGGAGCGACGCGCGGGTGTCGGCGGCGATGAGCGTGGGCGCCGACCACGGCATCAACTACCGCGAGCGGGACCTCGTCGAGGCGGTGCTCGCCGCCACGGACGGGCGCGGTGTCGACGTTGTGTTCGAGAATGTCGGCGACCCGCAGCTCTGGCCGAAGGCGATCGAGAGCATGGCGGTCGGCGGGCGTCTCCTGACCATCGGGACGCACGCGGGAGACGGCATCCTGCCGGTGGACGTGCGCCGCCTCTACCGGAACCGGCTGCGTATCATCGGCGGGCTGGGGTCGAGCGCGCAGGCGGACGAATTCGCCGATGCCGCGCTACGGGGCGTCGCGGAGGGCCGCTACCGCGTGCTGCTCGACCGCGTCCTGCCGCTGTCGCAGGCCGCGGAGGCGTTCCGGCTCGTAGCCTCGAACGCGGTCACGGGCAAGGTGGTCCTGGAGCCGACGATGGGGTAGGAGGTGCTGGGCACTCCGTCCTCGAGGGCCTTGGTTGCGCATGCCATGCCCCCCTCCAGGGCGCCCACGAGGGACGCCCTACACCGGACAGGGCTGCGGGGTTCCTGCCTCCGCAGGAACGACGGGGGCTAGAAGCCGTAGACCGCGCGGGGGTTGGCGTCCAAGATCTTGCTGACGACGTCCGGCTCGACGGTGCCCTGGTCCTGGAATATGCGCATCGCCTCGATCTCGGACGACTGGTCGGTGTGGCCGTAGTCCGTGCCGATGAGGAGGTTGTCCTCTCCGGCGTACTCGACCAGGTAGCCGATGTCGTCGTCGGTCTGGCACGTCACCCAGACGCGGTTCTCGGCGAAGATGTCGTCGGGCGCGGGCCTGCCGTGCCGTCCGGGGAAGCGCCGCCGCAGGTCGTTGACGACGTAGGGCGCCCACTGCGCTGCGGCCTCCACGAAGGCGATGCGCAGCCCGGGGAACTGCTGCGGGATGCCGGCGAGTATCCACGAGTGGCACGCCGCGACGGAGAAGATGCGCATGGAGGAGAACGGCGAACCGCCCGGGCCGTGGTTGAGCAGGCCCTCCATGAGCGGGTTGCCGTTGCCGATGTGGACGGTGACGCCCATGTCCAGCTTCGCCATCTCCTCATAGAGCGGGAAGAAGTACTCGTCCTGGAGGACGCCCTCCTCCTCGACGCCGCGCATGAAGACGCCGTTCGCGCCGTGCTCGGCGGCCCAGTGCAGCTCCTTGATCGACTCGTCCATGACGGAGAGCGGGAGGACGGCGGCCCAGCGCAGGCGCGCTTCCGACTGCGTCCAGATATCGGCGAGCCAGCGGTTGTAGCCCTTCGCGAGCGCGACGCGGGTCTCGTCGCGGTCGGCGAGCTTTCGGAGGAAGATGGTGGGGTAGAGCATCTGGTAGTCGATGCCGAGCTCGTCCATGTGGCGCAGGCGGGCGCCGACGTCCTCCATGTGCTTGGATGCATCGGGCGTTGCCAGCTTCCGTCCGGACGCCGCCTGCGAGGCGGCCATGTCGGGCGCGATGCGGGTGGGGTGCCACTCCTCGCGCTTGCCGATGGGCTGGCGGACCGTGCCGCGTATCACTCCGTCGATCTCCCAGTAGCGCACGTCGTTGCCGGAGGAGTCCGGCTTCGTAATCATGACGGGCCGCAGGTTCTGGTCGGATGGCGGGATGAAGTCCCAGGTGCGTTCCGTTTCGACCACGTGGGCGTCGGAATCGATGACTGCCATGACAAGGCCTCCTTGTGCTGCGTTGCCGTTCAGCCGCTTGACGGGTGCACATTAGCACAAGGGAGGGAGAATCAACAGGGATGCGCAGGAATGGACAGGATGGGGGAGGTCTGCCAACCCTCACCCTCACACCAGCCTCCCCGTATACTGTCGCGCACCCACCCCTTGCGGAGCGTCGAATGCCCCGTCTCCTCATCTGCGCCGCATCTCTCCTGATCCTGGCGCTCGCCGCGGCCTGCTCCGACCCTGCGCCGGTTCCCACTACCACCCCAGCCCCTGAGCCTACGCCAACGTCAACACCTGCTCCGACCGCTGCAGCGACTCCGACGGCAACTGCTACGCCTCTACCCACAATCGAACCGACAGCCACGCCTGCACGTCCAACAGCGCCGGCGATGAGTCCGGGTCCGCCCGCCGTTCCCGGCAAGCCACGTGTGGTCTCCCTCGCTCCGAACAGCATGGTGGTGCTGTCGGCATCGGAACCAGCGGAGACGCCCATCACCGGCTACGACTTCCGCTACCGCATGAAACTCGATGCGGTCCCCTGGGAAGAGGCTGAGACTCTGACGCAGCAGAGGGCATGGGTAGAGGTCGGGGGACTCTTGCCCGGTACCACGTACGAAGTACAGGCGCGTATCGCCAGCGGGGATGCGGTGAGCGACTGGTCAGAACCCGGGGCGGCGCAGACGCTCCTGCCCGAGACTCCCAACGTCTCTCCCTTCAAGCCGGTGCTGACCTTCATGGACACGCAGTGGAGGTCAACGGAATTCCAGAATGCGGTGGCCCGCACGATACTCGAATATGGCTACGGATACGAAACCAAGGCGGTCCTCGGCCCGCATCTCCACCTGCTGGAGCAGGGAATCGTGAATATACACATGGAAGTGACGTTGCCGCGCGCTACCGAGAGATGGGAAACATGGCGGGCCCAGAGTAACGAAGCTGAAACCCAGAGAGTACTGGACAGCGGCACTGTCAGTGTTATCACTGAAAGCAGGGGTCCCACGTGGTGGCAGAGCGCATTCCTCATCCCGCAACACACCGCAGACGCGAACCCGGGCCTGCGCTCGGTTGAAGACTTCCGTGACCACTGGGAGGTGTTCGACGGCACTGCCGGCTTCTATGGGAAAGGGGGCCTGATCAGCTGTGGAGGCGGAGCGGGGTTCACGTGCGAGAAGATCAACAAGAGCCAGATCCGCGGCTACGGACTCGATGACGTCCTGGTAGCTGTGGGAAGCCCCAGCTGGGAGTCGAGGCATGGCAGGATAATCGCGGCTTTCAAGGAGGGACGAGACATCCTCTTCTACTATTGGGGTCCCTCGTTGTTCTCCGTTGTGCTCGATACCAAGTACGGTGGGTTCCATCGCCTTGAGGAGCCATCCTATTCGGATGAGTGTTGGAACCACATGGGCGAGTCAGCCCTCGAGGGCGTAACGCAAGCGTGCGGGTACGATGATCGGACCGTGCACATCGTGGTGCGCTCGGAGCTACTCGACTCGGCGCCCGACGCAATCGCCCTGTTCAGAAAGTGGGCATTCAGCAACAGCGCCCTCGAAGAGATGTACGCGATCCTCTATGAGCTGCAGCAGAGTATCAGCCCCTACCCGGATGAAGTTGAGTATCGCGAAGTCGCTTTCCACTGGCTTCGCGCCTCAGACGAATGGAAGAGGTGGGTCACCGAGGAGGTCGCGGATAAGGTGCTTGCGGCAGTGGGGTGACGCCGGGCGCCATCGATGGTGTTTCGCTACCGGAAGGTACCGATAACACAGCCGCGCGCCGGTATACTGTAAGGAGTCCCCTACAGGTAGTGTGCTGCATGTCCCGCCTGTTTCTGTGCACCATCCCTCTTCTCGTGGTCGTCCTCCTCCTCGGAGCCTGCGGCGAGCCGGTGACCCCGCAGCCGCTCGTGTCGAGGCCGACGCCCACGTCGACGCCGACCGTCACGCCCACGCCGACGTTGACTCCCACGCCGACTCTGACCCCTACGCCCACGTTGACGCCTACACCGACGCTGACGCCGA
>JAPOOH010000259.1 GCA_026713505.1 Chloroflexota bacterium
CCAGGTGCAGCCAGCCGGGGACAGTGGTGTCGGTCTCGATACTCGGGGGGTGGTGGATCTGGAGCACGTCGACGTGGTCCACCTGCAGGCGGCGCAGCGAGTCCTCCAGCGACTCGACAACCGCATCGGCGATGTGGTCGAGCTCGTCCGGCATGATCTCAACCTTCGTTGCGAGGACCGGACGGAAGCCGATCTCGCGCATCGCCTTGCCGATGTTCTCCTCTGCAAGGCCCTTTCCGTAGTCCGGGGAGGTGTCGAAGTAGTTGATGCCGAGTTCGAGCGCACGCTCGATGGCGCGGAGCTGCACCTCCGGTTCCCCCTTCACCAACAGTCCGGCGTTGTCGCCGGAGCCGAAGCCGATCTCGGAAACCCGGATGCCGGTCGCACCCATCATGCGGTATCGCAAGGAGAACCTCCGAAGCCGCGGCTCGGAGGCCGTGCGGCAGGGGTATCTAACGCTGTCGCGTGAGCGCGTGTCAAGCCGTGGAGTAGACGCGGGCCCTACCCGCCCACCAACCGCAGCGACTCGGCGGACGGCGTGAGGTCGCCCGATTCCACGCGGTGCACGAGCGCGGTGATGGCATCGCAGTACGGCGTCGCGATGCCGTGTGCCGTACCTTTCGCGGCGACGAGGCCGCTGAAGTAGTCCACCTCCGTCTTCCGCCTGCGGCGCACGTCCTGGTACATGGACGTCATCGCGCCCGGCCCGACATTCGCGGCTCGCGCGGCAAGCCCCCGCTCGACCACGTTGGACTCCCCCGCCGCGTTGGCATAGACGTCCGTGGCGTCGTAGTCGCCCATGATGCGCGAGAGCGGGTGACCCTCTGCCTCTGCGACGCGCATCGTTTCCGCCGCCAGCCGCACCGCGATGCGACATGCGTCAGCGTTCGCCAGCAACTCCGCGGACCGCATCCCGCCGACCGCCGAGACGGGGTTGAGCATCGTATTGTTCACCATCTTGGACCAGCGCTCGTGCAGCAGGTCGTCGACCGGCTCGGCGGGCCAAACGTTAGAGAGCGTGTCCGCCACGCGGCGGGCATTCGCTCCCGCGGACCCCTCATACTCTCCGACGTAGACCCCGGGCAGCGACGCGGAGGCTGAAGCCCTGCTGACCGACCCCGCCGCCTGCACACGTCCAGGCTCCAGGAACGAGCCGTTGACCAGGATGACGCCGCCCACCGTCCTCTGCTCGCCCACCTCCGGCGCTATCCATTCTTCGTTGATGCTGTTCTGCATCGACACGAGCAACCCGTCGTCCGCCAGCCACGGCTTGACCACCGCGAGGGCCTCCATCGTGTCGTACGACTTCACGCAGAGGAAGAGGAGGTCGACCTCCTCAGCCAGTTCGTGCGGCGCGATGGTGACCGGCGTCGCGTGCTCCTCGCCGCCGCCTTCCGTCTGCATCGTCAAGCCGCGAGACCGTATCGCCTCGCGCTGGGCGTCCCACGGCTCGACCACGAGCGGGTCGAGTCCCGCGTTGGCGAGGCGCACTGCGATCTGCCCGCCGATCGCTCCCGCTCCGTAGACGACGAGACGGCTCATAGTCCACCTCCAAACCTGCGGCTGGCCACGACCGCCTGGGCACGGGGGCTGATCTGGCTCTGCACGCGGATGTTCAGCAGCGCGGGGCCGTCCACCTCGAGCGCGCGGTCGAGCGCCGGGCCGAGCTCCTCCGGGCGCTCGACCAGCTCCGCGTACGCGCCCAACCCCTGCGCCACAAGGTCGTAGCGCGAAGGCACAAGGTCCGTGATCACGGCCTTGCCGTACAGCCCCACCTGCAGGTTCTTGTCGATACCCCACGCCGCGTCGTTCCCCACCAGGAAGACCACCTTCAGTCCGTGGCGGACCGCCGTGTCGACTTCCATCGCGTTGAACCCGAACGCGCCGTCGCCCGTGATGCAGAACACCCGCGACTCCGGCCTCGCAAGCTTCGCCGCGATGGACATCGGCACCGCCTGCCCCAGCATCCCGAGGTTCGGCAGGTAGTACCACGAGCGCGGGGCGAACGCGGGCAGGTACGCGCGACCGTAGTAGGCGTAGTCGCCCCCGTCGAACACGAGCACGTCGTCGCGCCGCAGCCGCTGCGCCAGCGTGTGGTGCACGAACATTGAGCGCAGCGGCGCCTCGTCCAGCACGTACTGCTCGAGGTACGTCTTGTGCTCCGCAACCGCCGTGCGGAAGCGCTCCACCCAAGGACGCTCCGGCCAGTCGCTCTTCGCGGCCTTGTCCGCCAGCTGCGCCGCGATGGGCCCGACGTCGCCGACGAGTGCAAGGTCGACGCCGCGGTTGCGCCCCGCCTGTGTCGCCTCCGGCTCGACCTGGATGACCGTGGCGTCGTTCGGTATGACCGGCCCGAAACCGAAGCCAATGGTGAAGTCGAGCAGCTTGCCGAGGAAGAGGACGACGTCTGCCTCCCGAACGAGGTTGGCGGCGGTGTGCTGGCTCAGGTCGAAGAAGCCGAAGCAGTACGGATGGTCGTCCGGCACGATGCCGCGCGCCGCCTCCTCTGTCAGCAGCGGTATCTTCGTCGTCTGGATGAGCCGCTCGTAGATGCCCCCCCAGTCGCCGTAGGCGGCGGGCGTGCTGGCGATGATGATGGGGCGCTCCGCCCCGCGCAGGATGCGCACCGCCTCTTCGACCGATTCCGCTGCTGCGACGATCGGCTGCGTGCGCCGGTACGATCCCGCGCCGAAGTAGCGCACTTCCTCCTCTTCCACGACGGCGCTCTGCACGTCGACCGGGACGGTGATATGCGCGGGGCCGCGTCTGCCCTCGAACGCGGCCCGTATGGCGGTGGATATCAGGTCGGGGATGCGGCGCGGGTCGTGCGCGAGCCACGCGCCCTTGGTGACGGTGCGCGCGATGCCAACCTGGTCTATCTCCTGCATGATGCCGCGGTGGTAATTCCGCAGGTCGGAGGAGCCCGCGATGTTCAGGATAGGACTCTCGGTCGACTGCGCGTTGATCAGCCCCGGTAACGCGTTCGCGTGGCCCGGAGTCGTGACCGCGACGACGCCCAGCCTACCGGTCATGCGCGACCACATCTCCGCCATGTGCACGGCCGCCTGTTCGTGGCGGCAGTCGATCAGGCGGAAGCCCTCGTCGTACAGCACGTCCAGCAGGGGGAGGATGTGGTCGCCGGCGAGGGTGAAGATCGTATCGACGCCCTCCTCCCGCAACGCCCGGGTGATTATCTGCGCTCCGCTTACCGGCATGTGCCTTCCGCTCCGAACCGTGTGGATGCCCGCGATGCTAGCACACGCCCGGCCCGAGCCGTGGTCCTTGTCATGCTGAGCGAAACCGGAGGCGAAGCCGAAGCATCTCTCAGGCGAACGCCCCTCCTAGCACGAACGCTCCCCTAGGGATGTTTCGACTCTCAACATGAAAAGCAAGTTGTCCGTGAGAGCGCCCTCAGTTGCGCGGTAGCAGGGACGAAGAGTCGAACAGGTAGACCGCAACGCCCGGCGCGCCGACGATGATGGTTCCTCCGGCCACTCCCGTCTCGATTCCGAAGACGCCGCCGCCGAATATCGTGCCGGTGCCCGCGCCGCCCGGGTTCACCAACTTTGCCGTCTCGTTCGCGTCAGCCCATCCACCTTCGGGCATACCGAACACGTACGCTGCTCCGGCGCTGCCCGTGCCGAAGTCCTGCTTCTGAGCGCCAACGACGACTACGTCGCCGCGGGTACTGACGGCAACGGATGCCCCGAAGAAGTCCGCTCTCGCGCCGTCGGACGCAGTCAGCAGCACGGGTTCTCTCGCATCCGCCCACCCTGCTGCAGGCTGAGAGAAGAGGAAGACAGCTCCGTGGTCCAGCGCGTAGTCGTCCCGACCTGGCGCACCAACCACGATCACGCCTGCGTCGTCGGTGATCTCCAGCGAGAACCCGAAGTGGTCTTCCTCCATGCCGTCGGGCAGCGCTAGGCGGACTGCTTCGTTCGTGTCTTCCCACCCCTGGCCAAGCCGTTCGAACACATACACGGACCCCGCGTATGGGGGGAACGGTTCGGCCCTCCCAAAGTCCTCGGATTGACCTCCAACGACAGTTGCTCCATCCGCGCTTACCGCCACCGATCTCACGCTTCCGAACCCTGAAGCCATGAGCCTGGCAGTCTCATGGGTGTCCGACCATCCCGCGTCCGGCCTGGCGAACACGTATACCGCACCGCCCCGGCCCGATTCGCGGAACTCACCTGATCCGACGGCGATGGTCTGCCCGTCAGCGCTTATCGCGACGGCGGTCCCGAACCGGCTGTTGCGCGTACCCTCGGAAGCCGTAAGCGTTGCCGCCGGCGCTTCTCCGGCATCCCATCCACCCTCCGGCCTCGTGAAGACATGGACGGCCCCGGAATCGTAGCCGTACGGGAGCTGGTCCGGCGCCCCCACCACGATCGTGCCTCCGTCCGCGCTCATCGCAACGGCGCTCCCGAATGAACTGGTCAGTTCCACCCAGTCCCTGTCGTCGGGCACCGGCTCCCAATCATTCTCGCCGGGAGACTCCAGTATCACGGCGGACGATTCTTCCCTGTCCGACCACCCTGGGCCGTTACGTTCGAAGACAGACACCGTGCCCTTGTACTTCTGCTCGGTTTCCCTGGCGGAGTCGCCGACGGCGATGGTCGCACCGTCTCGGCTGGCGGCCACTGCGAAACCGAACACTCCCAGAAGGCCGGACTCGCTGGCGATGAGCTTCACGACGCCCGCCACCGGAGTCGGCGTTGGCGTGGGGTCCGGGTCGGGTACGTCTGCAGCCGTGGAGAGCGCATACACGTGGTCGTCGAGCGCGCCGTAATAGACGACGCCATCCACTGCAACAGAGGCCGAGAGTGGCGGAGGGCTCCCGTACTGCCAGAGGAGTTCCCCGGTTGCGGCGTCGACCGCGTGCAGTCCATCCAACGACCCCAGGTAGGCCACGCCGTCTTCGACGGCAGGCGCCGCGCCCGTCCCCGCTCCCAACAAAGCTCCCACAACTCCGTACGTCCACAGCGGATCGCCGGTCAGGGCGTCAACCGCATGTGTGCCGTCCTGCCCGTAGAAATACAGGACCCCGTCTGCAATAGTCATCCTCGAATCACCGGAGCCCGGTTGCTCGGATTGCCAGACAGGTTCCCCGGTGGCGGCAGCAACGGCGAACATCACCTCGTCGGAGCTGATGTAGACGAGACCGCCGGATGCGGCCGGGGATTCATAGTAGGCATCGTCAACGCCGTACCGCCACAGGAGATCCCCGGTCGCCGCGTCCAGCGCGTGGAGCGTGCCCCCTCTCGAAAATATGTACACCGCGCCGCCGGCAACGACAGGCGCTGAACGGAATCCGCTCTCCCTTTCGTACTTCCAACGTAACTCTCCCGTCTCCTGGTCTACCGCGTGGAGGCGCATGCCCCAATCGGCAACGTAGACGATGCCTTCGGCAACGGCCGGCACCGAGTAGTGGATGGGGCCCGTTCCGTAGGTCCAACGCACCTCTCCGGTGGCGGCGTCGATCGCCTGCATCTGCCTGCCGCCGCTCACATAGACCACTCCGTCGCTGGCGGTCATCCATGCGTCGTCGGCTTCCCACTCGACATCCCAGGCAACCTCTCCGCTAACCGTGCCCAGCGCGTAAAGGCCGTCGTCGTACACGTGTACAACGACCCTACCGCTCGCTACGACCGGCTGGAAATACATCGTCCCGGGCATACGGTGACGCCACAGTAATCTTCCCCTGGATGGGGTCGGTGACGGGGGCTCCGCCGTGGGCGCTGGCAGCGACGTGGGAGTTGGTGGTGGGTCAGGCGCCTCGCTTACAGCCGTCGGTGTCGGCGTCCGCGGCGACGACACGTCGACAGGGGTGATCGTTGCACTGTCGCCTTCACACCCAAGCGCAAGGGTCGCTGTCGCAACGGCGACGATACCGAGGAACAAGGAGCGCCGGAAGGCCCTACTGCCAACGCCTGGAGTGAGCCGCATGCATGCTCCGAATCGCCAGGATGGCGCGATGCTAGCACACGCTGGGAGCGGGGCAACGATGGGTATGTCATGCTGAGCGAAGCCGGAGGCGGAGCCGAAGCATCTCTCAGGCGAACGCACCTCTTGCAGGAACGCTCCCCGAGAGATGTTTCGACTCCGCTCAACATGACAAGCAAGTTGGCCGCACGCGGTGGGCACACTTGCAGTCGACGACCTCCAGCCGCGAAACTCCCTGTATGGCGCTCGCCGACGAACAGTGCGTGGGGTTGAATGCAGGGTCGACGCTCGCGGTGGCGGACGAGACCACCGCGATGCTCGCCGGCCTGCCGGAATGGAGTGTCGCGAACGAGAACGGCATCGACCAGCTCGTGCGCGCCTTCCGGTTCCGGACGTTCGCGCAGGCGCTCGCGTTTACGAACGCCGTCGGCGAGGCGGCGGAGGCACAGGGCCACCACCCGCGCATCGTCACCGAGTACGGGCGGGTGACCGTGTCGTGGTGGACGCATTTCCTCGGCGGGCTGCACCGCAACGACTTCATCATGGCCGCGCGGACGGACGCGCTCGCCGAACAGATACGGGGGTAACACATGGGCAGACCGGTCCACTTCGAGATACTCGGCGACGATCCGGCAAAG
>JAPOOH010000260.1 GCA_026713505.1 Chloroflexota bacterium
CCTCCGGCTGCGCTCAACATGACAAGTCCCCGCCCCGCCCGCTGCCCCGTGTGCCCTGTCGGGCACGCTAGATTACCGCTTTCGCGGGAATGACGGAAGGGACGAGGTTGCGCGCTAAAGCGCGGGCCTCCGCAGGAACGACGGGCGCCTCCTTCACGGGAATGGCGGGAGCCTCTTTCACACGAACCGCGGGATCAGCCACCGGCCATGGGGTTGAGGGGGGATTCCTCCAGCGGCACGATGTCCTCGCGGGTGACAGTGCTGCGGTCCCATTCCTCGTACGGCAGGGATTCGGCAGCGTCGGCGGCCTCCTTCTCGTTGGAGGCTTCGACGGTGGTCCGATAGAGGACCTCATGGCTGACGAGGAATTTCATGCTGCCAGACCGGGGAGCCGCTCGGCCCGTGGGCTCAGAGCGGGATGTTGCCGTGCTTTTTGGGCGGCAGGGTGTCGCGCTTGTTCTGGAGGGCGTCGAGGGCGTGGATGAGCCGCGGCCGCGTCTGTGCCGGGTCTATCACGTCGTCTATGAAGCCACGCTCGGCGGCCTGATAGGGGTTCGCGAAGTTGTCGCGGTACTCCTCGATGAGTTCGGTGCGCACCGCCTCCGGGTCCTTGGCGTCGGCGAGCTGGCGGCGGTGGATGATGTTGACCGCGGCGTCCGGTCCCATGACGGCGATCTCGGCGGTAGGCCACGCGAGGTTGATGTCCGTGCGAAGGTGCTTGCTGCCCATGACGACGTATGCGCCGCCGTAGGCCTTTCGGGTGATGACGGTGATCTTTGGGACGGTGGCCTCTGCGTAGGCGTAGAGCAGCTTCGCGCCCTGCCGGATGATGCCCCTGTGCTCCTGGTCCTGCCCAGGCATGTAGCCTGGCACGTCCGCAAACGTGACGATGGGGATGCTGAACGCGTCGCAGAAGCGGACGAATCGCGCCGCCTTGACGGAGGCGTGGATATCTATGACACCGGCGAGGTAGGCGGGCTGCTGGGCGACGATACCGACGCTGCGCCCGTTGAGCCGTCCGAAACCGACGATCATGTTGGGTGCGAACTCATGCTGGACGTTGAGGAACTCGCCGTGGTCCACGACGCGCTCAATCACCTCCAGCATGTCGTAGGAACGGGTGGACTCCTGCGGCACGACGTCGCGCAACTCTTCGTCCGCCCGTTCCACCGGGTCGTCCGTGTCACCCATGGGCGGGTCGTCCATGTTGTTCAGAGGGATGAAGCTGAGGAGGATGCGGATGGTCTCCATGCACTCCTCCTCCGATTCCAGGGTGAAGTGGGAGACGCCAGAGAGAGTGGCGTGGGTATCCGCGCCGCCGAGAGCCTCATGGGTGATCTCTTCTCCGGTGACGGCCTTGATGACATCCGGTCCGGTGATGAACATCTGTGAGATGCCTCGCACCATGAGCGTGAAATCGGTGATGGCGGGCGAGTAGACGGCCCCACCGGCGGACGGCCCGAGGATGGCGGATATCTGCGGCACGACGCCGGATGCGAGGGTATTGCGCATGAAGATCTCGCCGTAACCTGCAAGGCTGACGACACCCTCCTGGATGCGCGCGCCGCCGGAGTCCGAAATTCCGATGATGGGCGCGCCGTTCCGCATGGCGAGGTCCATCACCTTGCAGATCTTCTCGGCGGCGACCTCCGAGAGCGAGCCGCCGAATACGGTGAAGTCCTGCGAGTAGATGTAAGCCGTGCGTCCGGTAATCTTGCCGTAGCCGGTGATGACAGAGTCACCAGGGAACTTCTTGTCCGCGGCGCCGAACTCGCTGGAGCGGTGCGTCACGAACAGGCCTATCTCCTCGAACGAGCCGGGGTCGACCAGCAGGTCGATGCGCTCGCGGGCGGTGAGTTTGCCGCGTGCGTGTTGCTGCTCCGCGCGGGCGTCGCGCTCCGACTCGCTGATCTTGGACTTGCGTCGCCGGAGTTCTTCCAGCGCCCTATTGGTTGTCTT
Organism: Chloroflexota bacterium; assembly: GCA_026713505.1. Lineage (GTDB taxonomy): Bacteria > Chloroflexota > Dehalococcoidia > Lucifugimonadales > Australimonadaceae > Bin16. The sequence continues at coordinate 1,960 of JAPOOH010000260.1, forward strand.
TTCGGCAGTCATGGCCTCTTCCGGGTGGCGGACAACGCCGCATCTGGAAATCCTATCATCGCCTGGTGATCGGCGAAAGCAGCAGCGCCCCCTGTGAGGATTCCTGGCGGTGCCCGCGAGAGCTGCGTCCGGGCCTGTGAGGTCCACGGCAGCGCCCTTTGATGGACCGGCAATGGCTGTGAAACGTAGCGGCCCGGCCTGTGAAGGAGATGAACGCACCGTCGTATCTGGCTCAAGCCGCACAGTCCGGGGGTGGCGGCATGAGGCTTGCGGTAGTAAAATCACTGTTTGGAGTAAGATATAGGGGATAGTGTTCACAGGGCGGGATTCGCATGACGAGCCATTACTACCAGTCCGACGAGGAGATCATCCGGCGTCTCCAGGTGATTCTCCATGAGCACGGAGACGGGACACAGGACCGCACGCGCCGTGAGAACGGCGTCCGTGAAGTGCGGAATCTGACCGCCGAACTGGCGGAGCGCATCTACCGGGAGCCCGATACCTGGGGTATAGAGGAGATCCCTGTGGAGTACCGCGCGGACGCGGCGGCGGACACATTGCTGCAGATGCTCACCCGCGTGTCCACGATGGGCAGCCCGCGGAACATCCGTGAGTGGTATGCGAACGCGGTTGAGGCCCGTTTCAAGGAACTGTGGAGCTCCGCGGACAAGGAGAGCAGGGCGCGCGAGAGCGAAGAGGAGACCGCACGCTCCCGAGAGGAAGCGGCGGGTACGCCGCACGGGGCCTCGATCGTCTTTGAGGAGAACGCCGAACTGTGGCAACGGTTCGAGAGCGAGTTCCCCCGCGACGCGTTCGCGCTCCGGTTGCGCTACCAACTGAACCGAAGTCCGGACGAGATGGCGGTGATGCTGGATGCGCCGAGTGAACGCGCTATCACGATCCGCTTGAACCGCGCCCAGGAACGCTTTCGCATGTACTGTGAGCAGGCGGGGTTGAGCCAGCGGGAAACAGCGGGGATCCTAGCGCAGTTCTCCGAGGAGCGGACTTCGTGACGCAACGTCCATCTTCCACCACCTTCCGCTCAGGGAGAGGCCCTTGGGTGCGTTTCGCCATGGGGGCTGGCGAGCGCTGGTTCAATCTCTCCGGCCGGATCACGACGGAGATGCGTCAGTTCGGTTCGTACCTCCGGCAGATGCGCTACCGGCAGGGCTACAGCATCCGCGAGCTGTCAGACGAACTGGACCTACCGTACGAAGACCTGCTGCTGCTGGAGGTGGGCCTTCTGAAGCCCTCTGAGGTGGCCTCGCCCACGTGGGTGCGCCTGATGCGCCTGCTGGAAGGCCGGGAGGTGCTCGTCCGGCGCGAAGCCCCGGAAGAGGATGGTTTCGACGAGCTGGACCCGGATGAGGCGTGGGCCGCGGCTGAAGACGACGACGGGACGTTCACCGGAACGGCGCTGGGCCTCGGCCAGGCGCTCGGCGTCGCAAGCATAAAGGTGGTCGGTGTTGGCGGAGGCGGTTCGAACGCGGTGCGGAGGATGTATCAGCAACGCGTGCCGGGGGTCGAGTATATCGCCGTTAACACGGACGCCCAGCACCTGATTCGGCTGGACGTGCCGCGCAAGGTGCGCATCGGCGACCGCCTCACGCGTGGACTCGGTGTTGGCGGGAACCCTGAACTGGGCCGCGAGGCGGCGGAGGAGTCGCGGGAGGACCTGTACGACCTGCTCAGCGGGACGGACCTGGTGTTCGTGGCCGCGGGCATGGGCGGCGGCACGGGGACCGGTGCTGCGCCGGTGATCGCCGAGATTGCCAAGGAGGTCGGCGCACTCACCATCGCAGTCGTCACCAAGCCATTCGGCTTCGAGGGGCAGACGCGCTCCATGCAGGCGGACGACGGCATCACCCGCCTGCGAGACCACGTCGACACGATGATTCTGATTCCGAACGACCGGCTGTACGCGGTGTCCGACGAGCGGATGACCGCGGAGAACGCCTTCCGCATCGCGGACGACGTGCTGCGCCAGGGCGTGCAGTCTATCGCCGAGCTCGTAATGGTGGCGGGCGACATCAACCTGGACTTCGCGGACATCCGCGCAGTGATGGCCGGTGCAGGCTCTGCCTGGATGGCGATAGGCCACGGGCGCGGCAAGGACCGGGCCTACGAGGCCGCCCGCGCGGCGATGGCCAGCCCGCTGCTCCACGTTCCGGTGGAGGGCGCGACACGGGTGCTGCTGAATATCACCTACGGTCCGGACGTGACGCTGCAAGAGGTGTACGAGGCGTCCGACATCATCAAGGGCCTCGTGGACCCGCACGCGAACATCATCTTCGGGATGATTACCGACCCGAGCATGGAGGACGAGGTCCGCGTGACGGTGGTTGCGACGGGCCTGACCGGTGGCGAGAGCGTCGTTTCCCAGTCTCTCGACGAGATACTGCAGGGCGCGCTGGACTCCGAGGAGCCCACCACGTCCATGCCCGGATTCCTACAGCGTATCGCGCGGTTCTTCAGCAACCTGTTCGGAGGGCGGGGCTAGCGTCAGTCCCTTCATCCTGGCCCTCTCTCTCTGGAGGAGAGGGAAGGGTTGCCGGCGCGTTCGCTCAGCCCTGGCCGTAGACCGTCGTGTGCGGTTTGAAGGCGGCCCACGCGAACCAGAGGTGGTCCTGCGCCTGCACCCGTTCCAACTGCCGCCCCGCCAGCGGACCGCCCACCGCCCTCCCGAGCACGTTCCACGTGCTGCCGGTGCGCTCGTCAGTGAAGGTGTCTCCGTCGAGAGCGAACGTGAGCCGGTCGCCGTCAAGCACGGGGCGGAAGACGCCCGTTGCCCCCACGTCCTCCGCGTTCGGGATGGAGCGACGGCCGAGCGCGGAGGTCGTGCCGAACTCAAAGAAGACAACGACATCCTCGCCGCCGACCTCGTGGTGGACGACCCGCTCCTCCGCCAGCACCGAATACGGGAAGGCGACGGCATCGCCGTTGATCTCGACGGCGGCGACGCGCAGCTTCGGCGGCAGGCGTGGGTCGGTGTCCTGCTGGAAGAGGAAGGGCTGCGAGTCCGGGACGTCGTAGTTCACGTAAGGGTTGTCCCCATAGGGGCGCCCGAACCCAGGCCGGTCCAACGCGAGACCGTCCGGGTATTCCTCGGCGAAAGTTTCCCAGGATACGAGTTGCGCCGGAACGAACCGCAGTTGCGCGCCCGCAAGCTCTCCCGCGATGGCCTCACCGGTGAGCTGCTGCCACCAACTCTGGGTCTGCCTGTCCCACATGATGAGGTCGCTGTTGCGCAGAAATCCTGAGACGCCGAAGTCGTAGACCGTGCCGTCCAGGGTGCGCTCGAAGACGATGGCAGAGTTGCAGAGCGGGCAGTAGGTCGCGGTGACGGGAACGCCGGCAAGCTCGTCGTTGACGATCTCGTGCCAGGTGAGAATCTGCAGCGGGTAGGCTTTCGCTTCACCGTTCAGTTCCAGCGCGATGACGGGCTCCGGGTCGGCGAGCCATTCGTCCGCCTCCGCCACGGAGAGGAACGAGGGGTCGTCTATGGGCGGGATGCCGTCGCGCCCCACTCCGCCCGAGATGATCTCCTCATACGGGACGGTGTGAAACCGGAAGTCGGTCTCCCAGACCCGTGTTGATACGGCCCGGCTGAGAGTGCCGGCGTAGTCGGCGTCGACCGCGACGCCGTAGCCGTTGCGGTCGGAGCTGGAGGGGAGCGGGGTCGCGGGGAGGAGCGCAGACACCGCGGCCGTAGGCGTTGGCGATCCCGAGGGGACCAGAGCGGAGACGGCGGCCGTCGGCGTCGGGGATGCCGACGGCACGAGCGCCGAGACAGCGGCTGTTGGTGTGGGCGCGGCGTCAGCCGCAGGCGTGGGGACGCGCGCTTCGGCGGGAGTCGGCATCGTGTCGGTCGAGACACATGCGCCGAAAGAGACGATGAGCGCGGCGCACACGAGGAACCAAGCGGGCGCGGTTGCCCGCAGGCGAAGTATCGCAGGGTGTTGCATGGGGCTACGGCACCTGCGCGGGGCGGCCACCGGCGGGCCAGGGATTGTGGAACGTGATGCCGGAAGTGATGTATGCACCTTCTTCATCCGCGCCGGTGAAGTCCTTGAGTATCTGCGTGATCCTCACATCCATTGTAGCGAAGTACTCGGATGCACCCGCGAGGTGGCGGGGTATCTCCTTCGCCGTGCCCTTCACGTAGTAGGTGAAGCGCTCGTCGACGAACGCGAGCGTGATCCTGCCGTTCTCACGCATGTTCCGGGTGGTGGTGCTGCCGTTGTAAGTGACGACGCGGATGGTGTTCGGGGCCCGCGCTCCGACCTCCCGGAAGGAGAGCAGGGCAGGGTGCGGCCAATCGTTCTCATCCGCGGTGACGATGAGGACGGCTCGTCCGCGCTCGACGGTCACGTCCTCGTTCCAGAGGGCATCGAACAGGTCCGGGGGTAGTTCTCTGCCGATATCGTCCGACATGGCGCGCCCCCGTTCTCTACTCGTAGTCGCCGGAGGGGTCCTTGCCCTCCCAGCGCTTGAACTGGGTGTTCTCGATGCCGAGCAGATCCAGCACCTTGCCCACGGTGTGGTTCACGATGTCGTCTATCGTCTGCGGGCCGGAGTAGAAGCCTGGGGTGGGGGGCAGGATGACGCCGCCCATGTCAGTGACGGCGAGCATGTTGAGCAGGTGTCCGCGGTGGAGGGGAGTCTCCCGCGCGACAACAACGAGGCGTCGGCGCTCCTTGAGGCAGACGTCCGCGGCGCGGGTGATGAGGTCGTTGTTGTAGGAGTGCGCGATGCCCGCGAGCGTCTTCATGGAGCACGGCACAACCACCATGCCGTCCGTCTTGAATGAGCCGCTGGAGACGCTGGCGGCCATGTTTCGCGGGTCGTGCACAACGTCCGCCATGGCCTTGATGTCGTCTATCGGCCACTGCGGCGCCTCGTACCGGATGGAGAGGTGTGCGCCTTCCGAGAGGATGAGGTGCGTCTCCACGTCCGGCATGTTGCTGAGCGCGCGCAGCGTATAGATGCCATAGATGGGAGCGGACGAGCCGCTGATGCCGACGATGATCCTTCGCATGTTCTTCCGCGGTGCTTCCCTGCCAGCCGGAGGGACGCTCTCACCAGAGCGCCCCCCGGCCTGTCAGGCTAGGGCAGGCCGAACTCGTCCCAGCGCTCGCCGACCTTGTCGAGGATCTCCATCGTCGGCTTGGAGGGCGGCGGAACGGGGAACTCTGTTGTCTTGTGCTCGCGGGTGGCGTCGATGCCCATGCCCTGCGAGGGTGGGATGAAGTCCATCTCGCCGGGGCGTCCCAAGGGCCGCGGCAGGTGAGCGCCCATGTGGACGTGCTGCGAAGGCTCCGCGAACGAAACGATGCGCCACCACACGTCGTTCCAGTCGCGCACGTCACAGTCCTCGTCCACGACGACGACCCAGCGGTAGCGGAGGTGGGCGTAGGCCGCGTCGATTATGTCCTTGGCTTGCCCCTCCTTCTCGATCGCTGCGCGGATGATGATAACGCCGCCCGCGCCGGCATCCGGGAAGTGCACCTCCCTGATGTTCGTGAGCCCCGATTTGCTGACGAGCGTCTGCAGGATGGAGCCGGAGCGCATGAGCGGGCGGGGGTAGTCCTCGATGCGTCCGCAGATAAGGCCGAAGTTGATGGGGGCCTTCCTGTGGGTGATGGCGTTCACCCGGAAGACGAACACCTCGTAGTTCTTGTTGTAGAAGCCGGAGGACTCGCCGTGCGGGCCGTCGTAGTAACGCTCGCCAGCGAGGATCTCGCCCTCCAGTATGTACTCGGACTCCGCGGGCACCCAGACGTCGATGGTGTCGCACTTGACGAGATCAACGGGCCGCCCCGCCCACGCGCCGGCGGCCTCGTACTCGGAGAGGCCGTTGTCATTCTCCGGTACGGCGGTGCCTGCGGCGAGGACGAGAAGCGGGTCCATTCCTATGGCGATGGCGCATGGCGTGTTCTTGCCCTCCGCCTCGTTCTCCAGGACGTGGACCGCGCCGTTGCGGTCACCGGCTCCGCCGTAGGACGAGCCCCTGGGCGGCGCTGCGCCCACCTTGAAGTCACCCTGGATCTTCACGGTGGTGTGGTTGCGGTCGATGATCATGGAGCGGTACTGCCCCATGTTGTGTGCGCCGGTCTTGGGGTCGACGGTCACGACGCCCGCCGTGGTGGCGATGTAGCGCCCTCCGTCCAGTTCGTGCCAGAGTGGCGTGGGGATCTCACCGAGGTCGACGTCCTCGCCGAAGACCTTCACTTCCTTCACCGGGCCGTCGTCCACCTTCACGGAGGGGAGGCGGTCCGCCATGCCCTGCTTGACGATGTCGTGCAGCTTCACCCAGTCCTTCGGGCCGTTGAAGGCGATGGACAGTTGGTCCAGGGAGTACATGATGTTGGTGACAAGTTGCTTGTCCGGGTTGTCCTTGATGTTCTCGAACAGCAGGCCCGGTCCGGTGCGCACGAGGTCGCGGTAACTGATGGCGCCGACCTCATAGTCGAGGTCAACCTCGGCTGTGATGCGCTTGAGCAGCCCGCGCTCTTCCAGGCTCATCATGTATGCGCGCATACTCTTGTACGAGACGGGGTCTCTCTGCGGTGTCGTGGTCACCTCTCTCCTCCTGTTGTGGCTTTGTCCCCTCTAGGGGTCAGGGTTGGGGGTAACTCCCCGGGTCCGGTCTAACTGAGGCCGAGCTCCTTCCAGCGGCCCGCGACGTGCTCCATCATCTTCATGCTGGGCTGCGCCACGCCGGGGCGCGGGTGCTCGTATTCCTTGAATGGGTAGGTGGCGTCGAATGCCATGCCGTAGGTGGGCGGGATGAATTCGACTGCGCCGGGGCCGGGGACCCTGAAGACGTACTCGCGTCCGCGGTACATGTCGCGGTCCGGCACGACGGACGAGACGATGCGCCAGAGCACGTCGTTCCAGTCGCGCACGTTGCAGTCCTCGTCCACGACGATGACCCAGCGGTAGCGCATGTGCTCGTACGCGGCGTCGATGATCTGCTTCGGCTGCTCCGGGCTGGTTATCTGCGCA
>JAPOOH010000261.1 GCA_026713505.1 Chloroflexota bacterium
CACCGCGGCGAACCCCCCGCGTCCCGCGATGCCTGCCGTCGCGGCAACGATGACGGTGGCGATGCACATGCGGTATGCCGCCACCGTAAGCGGGGGCGCATCCGCCAGCCTGATGAAGATGGAGGCGAGCGAAACGCTCACGACCCCCACCCCGATCCAAACGTACACCATCGCTCGAACAGGTTACCTTCCCATCGGCGCCAGCGTCTCCCGCCACAGGCACGTCATCCCCGGCTGTACGGCAGGCCGGAGACGCGGCTTAAGCGGCGCTGAACGCGCGACACGCCTGGGGCTGGTAACCTTAACCGCACTCCATGCAAGCACCTCGCCCGCGCACCGAGCCGTCCTAACATCCGAGGGAAGCCAGGGGCTGGAGGGGAACGTTCTCCGCGCTCCGCTACCGCAACTACCGGCTTCTCTGGTTCGGCACGATCTTCATGAGCAGCGGCACCTGGATACAGCAGGTGACGCTCGGCTGGCTGGCGTACGAGATGACCGGGTCGCCGGTGCAGGTGGCCATCGTGTTGGGCCTGCGCGCTCTGCCGATGCTCGCCGCACCCATCGCCGGAGTCATCGCGGACAAGTTCGACCGTCGTATCGTCCTCCTGCTGGACCAGTCCTACATGGCGCTGCTGGCCCTCATATTCGTGGCTATCCTCCAATTCGGTGTCGTCCAGGTATGGCATCTGCACGCTTTCTCGTTCCTGAGCGGCGTCGGCTGGGCGTTGAACAACCCGCTGCGGCAATCGCTGGTTGCCAACTCCGTGCCTCGGGACAGGCTGATGAATGCGATTGCGCTGAACTCCATGGCGTTCAACTCCATGCGCATGATCGGACCTGGCATAGGCGGAGGCATGATTGCGCTGCTGGGCCCGGAGGTGAACTTCCTCCTGCAAGCTATCGTCTACGGAGTAGTTGTCCTGCTGGTGCTGCCGTTCCGTGCCGAGTATGCAGAGGGTCGAGAGGGCCGCAAGGAGCAGTCGCCGATCGCAGACCTCATGGAAGGGATGCGCTACGTTATGAGGCAGCCTGTGCTCCGCTACGCAATCCTGCTGAGCGTCGTGCCGACGCTTACGATGATGGCGTTCATCCAGACGCAGATGCCGGCGTTCGTAGCGGAGGACCTGGGCGACTCGGAAGGGGCCTTGCTCGGTTTCATGTACGTCGGGATGGGCGTGGGTGGCTTCATCGGCGCGGTGCTCGTTGCGCGGTTCCATGCCGTGCGGCATAAGGGGCGCCTTTCGCTAGTGGGGGTTGCCGGAGCTGGACTGGCCGTGCTGGCGCTCTCGCAGACCGATCTATGGTGGGTGGCCTGGGGCATCCTCGTCGTGCAGCAACTCTTCTTCATCATGGTGATGACCACGAATAACAGCATCCTGCAGACCGTTACGCCGGACTACATGCGCGGACGGGTTATGGGCATCTACATGGTGGACATAGGGCTGCAGCCGTTCGGAGGCGTCATAGCCGGGTTCATCGCGGCGAGCCTCGGGGTGTCCGTCGCGTGGCTCATAGGTGGCCTTGCCGGACTGGTGCTGGTCGTCATCATCACCGTTGCCGCGCCGTCGTTCAGGCGTCTGCAGCTCTAGCGAGCGCCTCCGAAACAGCGTTAGCCAGCTCCGCGTCGCGCTCCGGCGGAACGGTGCGCGTATCGAGCAGTACCCGGTCGTCCTCGATGCGTCCCACGACGGCGGGCGACCCCCCGCGCAAACGCCGCGCGAGTTCGTCCGCTCCCCCCGCTGCCGACGCGTCGACGCTTACCAGCCGGGACGGCAACTCGTCGCTCGGGAGGCTTCCTCCGCCGAGCCTCGATGCGCCGTGCGTGACCACCGCAGCCGGCCCCACGCGTTCGGCTATAGCCTGCGCGCGCGTCTCCAGTGCCTGTTCTGTGGCCGCGATCATGCGCCAAACGGGCACCTTCTCCATCGCCTCGCCCCGGATGTAGTGCAGCAGCGTCCGGTGCAGCGCCGCGAGCGTCAGCTTGTCGGCGCGCAGCGCCCGAGCGAGCGGGTGTGCACGCAGCGCAGCCACCAGGTCGGAGC
>JAPOOH010000262.1 GCA_026713505.1 Chloroflexota bacterium
ACGAGGTCGATGCGCGGGTCCTTGCACAACTCCTCGGCGCTCGTGTGCGTCGCCGCGTCCGGGAAGTCCTGCTGGAAGCGGCCGAGTATCTCCGTGTCGAGGTCCGCCGCCCCTATGATCTTGAACCGCGGGTTGAACGCCATCCGCGGGATCATGGCGACCGCCGCGCCGCCCAACCCGATGATGCCGATGCCCAGCACGGTCGAGTTCTCTGTGGTCATGCGCCCTCCTCCTGTGAGACTCCGGATGCGCCGAGCATAGCACCTGCCTTTGCCTTGTGCCGCCCCGCGTCCTATGCTTTGCCCCATCTCGACGACTCACCCCGCGCGGCGGGTAGCCGCACAGGAGGCGGACATGGCAAGCATCGTCCTCGGCATCGGCAGTTCGCACGGACCCTCGATTCAGACCGACCCCGTCGGCTGGCCGCGCCTCGGCGACGCCGACACCCGCGACCCGCGCTTCGACTACCAATCGCTGCTCGCCAAAGCGCCGCAAGACATCGAGGCGCAACTCACGCCGGAGAAGCAGCGCGAACGCTACGACGCCGCACACGCCGCTATCGACAAACTGCGCACAGCGCTCGACGAGGCGAAGCCGGATGTGCTCGTCGTCATCAGCAACCCGCACCGCGTCTGGGCCGACGAGACCCGCGCGGTCTTCGCCGTCATGCGGGCCGAGTCGTTGCCCGTCGCCCAGCGGCAGGGCTTCGACCCGGACGCCCGTTTCCGCTCCAACGAGGAGCGCCGTGCTCCCGTCATCAACGACCGGCCCGGTCAGCCCCTGCTTGCCGAACACCTCATCACGACGTTGAACGACGACGGCTTCGACATCGGCTGCGGCGACGCCGTGCGCGACGGCCACGCGCTGGACGACGCCTTCGCCTACGCCCACCACTTCGTGATGCCGGATGAGAACCTCCCCGTGGTGCCGTTCATGGTCAGCCGCTACCTGCCGTACCAGGCCAGCGCCGCCCGCTGCTACGCGCTCGGCGGGGCCATTCGCCGTGCCATCGACGCCTGGGACGCCGACGCACGGGTCGCACTGATGGCGTCCGGCGGCCTCAGCCACCAGATCATCGACGAGGAGCTGGACCGGGGCGTCATAGCCGCGCTGCAGAGCGGCGATGAACAGGCGCTCGGAGCGCTGGAGCGCGACCGCCTGAACGGCGCGCCCGGCACCCCGGAGATACTGAACTGGGTGACGGTCGCGGGCGCGATGTCGCCCGGCACCATGACGCTGCTCGACTACCTGCCGTGTTACCGCTCCCTCGCGGGCACCGGCCACGGCCTCACCTTCGGCGTCTGGTAACCGGCGCCTGAACGCCGCTAGGCCACGCGGAAACGCTCCAGCGCAGCCTCGCTCGGGGCTGCGCCCAGGCCCGGCTTGTCCGGGAGTTGGACGAAGCCGTCTCTCACCTGCGGCGGCTCCTGAAGGAGCATTCCCGTGAGCTTCATGAAGAAGATGTTCTCCGCGGGGAACGCGTCGAGTTCAGGAACGGCGGCGCGGAAGTGCAGGGCAGCCAGGCTGCCGAGGTCCGTCTCCGAACTGACGCCAACGACACAGGGAACGTCGAAAGCGTCGGCGACGTTGATGACGCGCCGTGCCTCCCTGTATCCCATGCCGCCCACCTTCAGGTTGAGCGCGCTTGCCCCATGACGGAGGTAGTCGAGAGCGCTCTTCGCGGAGTTGACCTGGCGGTCGACCATCACCGGCACAGGCGACTCTTCGAGCAGCCGCCGGCTCTGCTCGCCGAGATCGAGCGGGCAGGGGTCCTCGAAGAACCGCACGCCTACCTCGGCGAATCCCCGGGCAGCCCACATCGCGTCGTCGGGCCCATAGCCGCTGTTCGCGTCCACCCAGAGCAGCATGTCGTCTCCGAGGGCGTCACGGAGCAGGCCCAGGGCGGCTACGTCCTCCCTGGTGTTGGTGCCCACCTTCACCTTGATCGCCCTGAAGCCGTGCCCCTCGATCGCCGCCTCAGCCTCTTCCAGCATCCCCTCGACCGGCCCCCGGTTCAAGAGCCAGGCAACAGGGACACGGTCGGTCCAACCGCCAAGGTATTTCCAGCAAGGGACGCCCGCACTCCGGGCCTGGACGTCGCACAGCGCGAGCTCGACCAGCGAGCGGGAGCTGCCCCTGGCCGGGACACGTGCAAGGTCACCCAGCAGCCGTTCGGTTTGGAGCGGGTCGGTTCCCACAAGCAACGGTTCGTAAACGTCGGACACATGCCTGACGACATCGTCCGCAACGACGCCGGACCACTGCGGGTTCGCCAGCGCCTCGGCCCACCCATCCACGCCCTCGTCCGTCACGACGCAGAGCAGGACGAAGGTGTCGCCTTCGCTGACGCGCGACGCCCAGGTGATCGGGGCCTTGTAGGGGATGTGGACCACGTGGGTTTCGAGGCGCGTTATCTTCATGTCCTTCACCAATGGCCGATGAGCGTCCGACCGGGAGTCCATTCATTATGTGCGCCAACGAGAGACTTCGCGCAAACGCCGGAGTCTCCGTGCTACCGGGCTGCGAAATCCGGTAGTCTTGCGGACAACGACCACGCTCGCTCAGAGCAACGACAAGGAGGGCAACAGCCTTGGAACTCACCGAAGCGCTCCCGTTCATCGAAGCCAACCACTTCGCGCTCGTCAGCACCGTCGGTGCGTCCGGACGCGCGCAGACCACCGTGGTCAGCGCAGGACTGGTGGACGGACATGTGGGGTTCGTTTCGCGCGCCGAGACGGTCAAGGTGCGGAACGTCCGCCGCAGCGGCCAGTGCTCCGTAACGCTCGTCAACCCGGACAACCGGCGCTACGTGACGGTACAGGGTGAAGCCTCGGTGCATGGCTGGGACAACACGGACGAAGCCGCGATGCTGGACCTGCTGGGGCGCGTCTACAGCGCAGCAGGACGCCCACCCGACAGGTGGGACGACTTCGGCGCGGCGATGCGGGAGGAGCGGCGCACCGTTGTGCTCGTCACGCCGGAGCGCGTCTACGGCAGCCTCCGCGTGCGAGGCTAGTCCGACATGACCTCCATGTTCGCGCCTTCCTCGGTGTAGACAACCTCAGGCATGGTCGACGCCACTCCGTTCTGCCGCAGCTTCTCCTCGAAGTGCTGCCGCACGTACGGGTCCTCCAGGTGGTAGGGGATGGCGTTCCCGCCGTCCGTAATGTCGGCGTGCTGCCTGATGAGCTGCCCTTCCTCCGCGAAGTCGTTGGCCCGGTTCCTGCTCGATTCCGGGTTGCCGGGCATCGGGCCCGTGTAGTTGAAGACGCGGAACGGGTCCTTCCCAACTGCAAAATGCTGGTGGAACCAGTTGGCCGGACCGGGCGCGGCGCTTATGAGCCCGCCAGGGCCGTACTCCTGTATCTTCACGAGGTCGCCCTTGCCGTCCTTCCACGGCGTCAGGCCACCCTCGTTGCTCGGCCACGTCCATGAGAAGCCCTCACCCTTGCAGCACACCAGCACAGCGCCGGACGCGTGGGCGTGCGCTTTCGCGTAGCGACCGCTGGGGTACTCGGCGAGCCATCCCTGGATCATCGTGTTGCCCACCTGGTTCGGCGCCACCCATCGGAATCCCGGGCCCCGGTTGTTGTCGAGCGGCAGGTAGGCGTTCTGGACGTCCGGAAGCAAGTTGGACGTCACCATCGCGCGTCCGCGCACCCGCTGTGGCTCGATCTCGTCGTTGGGGTGCCAGAAGTCCTGGAGGTTCCCGCCGAGGCGGTCGTCGAAGTTGAACTCGCAGTTGAACACGAAGTTCATGTTCTGGAACGCGTTGATAGTCCGGGGCGCCGAGTTGACGGCAAGCAACAGGGCGGGGGCCGACGACGCGTTGATGATGCGGAAGTTGGCGTTCAGCGGTATCGCGAACAGGCTCCACGGCTGCCACTCGAACAGAT